>NZ_JACJPB010000042.1:0-179982 GCF_014695825.1 Coleofasciculus sp. FACHB-542
TACTTCAACTATTTCAGCAAAGGTTTCACGACTAACGCCGCATAAGCGCTTGAACTCACCTTCTGAAAGCGATTGTAGCTCCGTATACGGCATACCAACTCCCCAGTGTCTTGCTGATCTACTCCCTTATTGTGCAATCTCGATTATGAACTGGCACACTACTTGACCATTCATGCAGGAGGTCTAGTAATTAAAAATTAGAAATTAAAAATGGAATTTCTCAATTTTTAATTTTGCGTTTTTAATTCTTACGGATTTACGGCTTGAATAGACCAAGCTTGAGAACTTTCGAGGCGATAAAGACTTCGGTTTTGGGGATCGCCTCGCAACTCCAAATGATCGACCTGTACGGGTTCTAGTAGTAGGAGACAAAAACTCTCTAGCGGCTTTTGGGGGTCGGGTGGCGGCGGAGAAAAAGTGCTGACATCGGCTCTCCTTTCTCTGGGATGGGGCCAACCAAATTGCAGGCGAGCGGCGTCGGAAAGGTCTTGCCAAGACACCTGACGCGCTTGCTGGAGCAGAGAATCAGGATAATTGGCTCCTACCAGCGTCAGCGTCCCAGCGAGGCGAAATTGTTCGCGAGTGGTGGTAAAGTACCAGCAAGCTTCTGCCCAAGGGTGATGCTCGATTTGATCGGCTTTCTGGCTGCGAGAATCGGTGACAAATTTTAATTGGTTGGTATTGTCTAAAAATCCCCGAAAGACGAGCGTGCGGTTAGCAGGACGCCCATCAGCCTGGATGGTGGCTAGCTGTAAGTAGCGAGAATGGGGTTCGCTACGGTTACGGTGTAGGGCACCCGAAAGAAGCGATCGCCAGGGAGCAAGCATCATCGTCAAGAGTTCATCCCCATTACCAATTACCCATTTTCCAAAATATCAGTTTAGTATCTTGAGTTGTTTAATTGCCGTTTCCTAGCGCTCCTTTAACGGATTTGGAAAAATTAACGCGATCGCAATCTGGTAACTTTGCAGCTTGCTACCCTCCGATTTGATGAGCGAAATGGCTGCGCCAGGGAGTATTTGTAACTGGGAAGCTCCTGTCCATTGCGCTCGTGAATTAAGTTTGCTGGTGAACTTTTGCACCGCCTCTCAAAAAGGTAATTAGAAACCCAGACAGTAATCTCAAACGACGGAAAAGGGCGGCTGACAATCGCCCTTAATTTTTGCCTTTTGACCAGCTTTTAACTATTACGACTGTGACCAATTAAGCCGCTCAATGGGGTATTTTACCGTACCAATTTTATTTAAAAAGCCACACGGATAGCGCAATTTCCTCGATTTTTCAAGCTTTGACCCCATATCTGCGATCGCGTATAGTAAGTGATCTGTGAATTTTCCCAAAACCAATCAGACTTGACCTATGGTTCGAGAGCTTGAGCGAGTAATCCAGACGAGCCGGTTTCCTGAAACGGCACCGGCTGCGAATCCTGTATTTTTTAGGACGTACAGCCGTCGCACCCAATCGGGGCGCGAGACTTGGGATGAAGTGTGCGATCGCACGATTAGGGCGTTGACGAAGCTTGGCAAGCTCACCCCTAAAGAAGCTGACACGATCGATCGCATGCAGCGCCAGATGAAAGCTCTTGCCTCTGGACGTTGGCTGTGGGTGGGCGGCAGCGAGTGGATTGAAAGACCCGAAAACTTCTCAGGAGCCTACAACTGCACCAGCACCAATGTAGTAGACTGGCGTGCCTTCGGTCTGATGATGGATTTGGCAATGATGGGGTGTGGCACTGGAGCCGTTCTCGAACCAAAATACATTAAGCAACTGCCACAAATTCGCAATCGCCTTGTGGTGACGGTACAAGGTGAGATTGGCTCTACTCCTGCGTTGCAGCGCCGCGAACTGACAGAAGTGAAAGTAGAGGGCGAAAAAGTCAAAATTTACGTCGGAGACAGTCGCCAAGGCTGGGTTAAGTCTTATCAAACTTTGCTGGAATTATCGAGCGATGAGCGCTTCACAGCAGAAGTACAGGTATCCATCGACCTCAGCGATGTCCGAGCAGCTGGAGAACCCCTCAAAGGCTTTGGTGGCGTTGCCAATCCCGTGAAGTTGTCAGGTCTTTACGAACGTTGCGCGTCAATTTTAAATAAAGCTCTAGGAAGGCGTCTGAATTCGGTTGAATGCTGTTTATTAATAGATGAAGCCGCCGTTGTCGTGGTTGCTGGCAACGTCAGGCGCTCAGCTGGAATGAGGCAAGGTTCTAGCGATGATGAAAAATTTGCCGACGCGAAAGGCAATCTTTGGCAGCAGGATGAAAATGGTAACTGGCGCATCGATCCAGAACGGGATGCGCTTCGCATGGCAAATCACACTAGAGTTTTCCACCACAAACCCACTCTAGAAGAATGCCTTGCCTCTGTTCGTCAGCAGCATTATTCCGGGGAAGGTGCAATTCAATGGGCAGGAGAAGCAGTAGCAAGAGCCAACTGCGATCTATTAGAAACCCCTGAGCAGAAAACTGATTTTCTGCAAGCTTATAGTCAAGGTAAGGCTGAACAGTGGTTAGGAGAACACTACCCCGACCTATCTCCTGATGAGATAGAGCATCGATTAGCTCGTGTTGGTTTGAATCCTTGCGGTAGCTTAGATTTTGCCGCCTAACCTGGGAACAGGTTAGATAGTCAGAGGGTGAATTGCTGGAAGCCTAAACACCCAAAAAGGTGCAAGGTAATCAGCAGCCAAGCTCCAGATGTAAGGCAGGTAGCCCCAGAGCTGGAGAAGGTTCAGAGACTAGACCTGCGGGAAACCAATAATGGTCAGATAGCGCCCTCCACCTAGACCAGGTGAAGATATAGTCCGAGACCACTAGAAATAGTGGATAACAAAACTGGAAATCATCGGCTCAAACTTCCACTGCAACCTTTCGGAGGTTCATCTCAATCAAATTGACCCACATAACTATAAAGAACAAGAGGAAGCTTTCACGGCTGGAGCATTATCAGTCGCCTCGCTGCTCAATCACGAATTTGTCGAAGAACGCTATCGAAAGTCACGGGAACTCGATCCAATTGTGGGAGTTTCTTTCACAGGATTATTTGATTTCTTTGTGAATGCCTTTGGTGTAGATTGGTTGCGCTGGTGGGAAGCAGGGAGACCGGAAACAGAGGCAGGACTAAGCTTTAAGAAACAGGAGCAGGAATATCTGACGCGCTGGCGGGAAACGGTGCATCAAGTGGTATGGGATTATTGCGATCGCCACGGCATCAAACGCCCCAACCGCTGCACCACGGTTCAGCCTTCCGGGACAAAATCCTTGCTGACAGGCGCTTCACCGGGCTGGCATCCGCCAAAAGCTCAACGTTTTCTGCGCCGGATCACCTTCAGAAAGAATGACCCAGTTGCTCTGGCGTGTATTGACTACGGGTACAACGTGATTCCGTCTCAGTCTGATAAAGATGAAAACGGCAATCTCCTGAACGATCCCTTCGATCCCAGATGCTCGGAATGGCTGGTAGAAATCCCCGTTGCTGTCGCTTGGGCGGATTTACCGGGAGCCGATCAAATCGAGATTGGCAAGTTTAACGCGATCGCGCAAATGGATTTTTATATGCAAGTTCAAAAATTCTTTGTGCGTCACAACACCTCCGCGACCATCGAGTTGCGCGAGAGCGAGATCGAAGCGTTAGGCACTCGGATTTACGAAGCAATCCGAGACGATCAGGGTTACATCTCAGCAGCGCTTCTAGCTCGCTTCGACGATCATCAGACGTTTCCGCGCTTGCCGTTTGAGCCAATCGCCAAAGAGCAGTATGAGCAGATAGTCCAGGAAGTCGAAAAGCGACGCCAGACCGAAAATTTTCATGCTGCCTTAAGTCGCTACGATTCAGGCTATTTGATGGAAGTCGGTCCCGCTGGGTGCGACTCGGATAAGTGCTTATTCTCCGACCAAAAGTCTGGCTAGAGGCGTAAACCTTGTTTTTGGGAAGATGCGATCGCATCTTCCCATACCACTACCCGCAATCGGACACGCTACGATCGACGGATAGACATCAGTTACTATCAGGCAGCAACAGGAGACTCTCAATGTTTCTCGATGAACTAACCCCGCTCTTTAAAGAATTCACTCAGCACCCAGGCGCTTTCTTAGGCGGATTGGTTTCTGGTTTACTCCGCATCAACCTGAATGACGACCCCGTGAAAACCTGGCTTGACGGACAGGCAGGTGTAGCTCCTTCCCCTACAGCTTCTTCCAACGGCAGTGGTAACGGCAAAGGTAGTGGCCCACAGTCAATTTCTATTGACTAACTTGGCATCGAAAGCTGAATGAGGCTAAAGATAAAGACGGCTGGAAAGTTGGCAGCGGCTCGGTCGATTTTTCTGAGAAATTTAGCCTCCCTAATCTTTGAAATTCTCCCTTGGGCAATGTCTTCTGAGCCACTGCTAAAAGTCAGGGAATTTTAATAATTAGAGAACCGCTCAGCGTGTACCCTAGATCCTCTCCCACAATGAAATTAGTAGGCTATGATAGGACGAAACCTAAAAGTTCAGTCCTATTAATGGTCGGATTTGGGACTCGTGCAGCCACATTTGTGGGCTGGGTTGATGAAAATTCACCATTGGTAAATAAGTCTTGACCTGGCATTAGGGGTCACATCTAGCCATCTAGGGGTTCTGAACTTTAGTTCCTCGTTCAGCTTTATCGATCCACATGACCATTTACGTTGGAAACCTGTCTTACCAAGCGACCGAAGAAGATTTGACAGCAGTCTTTGCAGAGTACGGCGCGGTGAAGCGAGTTGTCTTACCGACAGACCGCGAAACGGGACGTATGCGCGGATTTGCTTTTGTTGAAATGACAGATGATGCCCAAGAAGACGCAGCCATCACCGAATTAGATGGGGCTGAATGGATGGGCCGTCAGCTTAGAGTGAATAAAGCACGACCCAAGGAGGACGATCGCGGCGGCGCGAGGCGAAGCAGATTTTAAGGAAAGATAGGGCGAAATCAGCACGGTTGTTTGAAAAACACTCCTAAAAAAGGACAACTGTGCTGGTTTTGTCGCGCATTGCCACCGGTTCTCAACACCGAGCAGAATTGATGCTGATGGCTCACACAAGAGACGAGTCGTGGCGGTGGAGAATCCGGCGGCTCGTTAAGTTTCTAAGTTAAATCTCTAAGCTGGTAGAGCGAAACAAAAAGCTTCGCGATCGCAGATTGCTCTGTTAAATATTTCTACACCGCGATCGCAGAACTTTAGTCTTTTAATCTCCAAGGCAAATCCCCAAACCTCTAGCAGTTTTGACCAAAGTATCGTCGGGATCGACGGCTCTGTATTGTCCAATCGCTTCAGCAATTGGCACGCTGACAATCTCGCGGTTTTGCCAGGTAACAACGCGATCGTACTTTTCCTCAGCAATCAGATCGACAGCCGCCACCCCAAAGGCAGTTGCCAGTAACCGATCCAGGGGCGAAGGCAGTCCCCCTCGCTGAACGTGACCTAAAACAGTCACGCGGGTTTCTGCACCACTAGCAATTGAAATTTCCTCTGCCAAATACTGCCCGATTCCGCCTAATCGACATTCCCCGAATCGATCCATACTCTTAACTGGATTGCCTTCAGCCGTGCAAACCGCCTCTGAGACAATGACGATCGAGAAATTCTTTCCCATCGCTTGACGATTCCGAATTTTGCGACAGACATTTTCAATGGTGTAAGGAATTTCTGGGATCAAGATCACATTGGCTCCCCCGGCGATCCCCGCATTCAGGGCAATATGACCGGCATCGCGCCCCATCACTTCTAGGATCATGACTCGATTGTGGCTCGCCGCAGTAAAGTGCAATCGGTCGAGGGCTTCAGTGGCGATGTTGACGGCGGTATCAAATCCGATAGAACGCTCAGTGCTACCGACATCGTTATCAATGGTTTTAGGAATCCCGACTAAGTTGATCCCGCCTTGTTGCGCGAGTTTTCGGAGAATCGCTAAACTGCCGTCCCCACCAACTCCAATTAAAGCTGACAAGCCTAGTTGATGGTAGCCCTCAATAATATCTTCGGAGCGATCGCGCAAGCTTCCATCCGTCATTGGAAACGCAAATGGATTTCCTTTATTCGTCGTCCCCAGCACTGTACCGCCCATCGTTAGCAAGTGGTCTACCTTATCAAACTCCAGCTTGATTGCTTCTGGCGGACTGCTCATTAAGCCCAGCGTAGACCGGCAAATCCCCCACACTTCCCAGCCGTACTTACCATTTGCACAGCGGACAACTGCCCGAATCACAGCATTTAGCCCCGCACAGTCACCCCCACTGGTCAGGATTCCGATCCGTTTGTATTCTCCCATCTTGTTTTTTTGGATTGCGAGCGGTAATTATCTAATTTCAGCCTTGTTGCCTTTTAGACAATAAAGCGCGTCTAAAGATTTTATTTCTTTAGTTGATATAAAGTTAAACACCATCCTGAGAAATGGCTCCCTAAGATAGAAGGTAGAGCGACCAGGTCTTGATATGTTGGGGCAGTAGCTCAATGAGAGCTGCCCTGTTAACAAAGCATTTATTGAAAGGGAGGACGAAAACTATGTCCAACGTGGAACAGCCTTTCGTCGTTCAGGAACAAGCCCTAGATCGCGACTGCACAACGCTATCTCGTCACGTTTTGCAGCAACTCCACAGCTTTTCGGCAGATGCCCAGGACTTGAGCGCGATTATGAATCGCATTGCCCTCGCGGCAAAGTTGATTGCGCGACGACTCAGCAGGGCAGGATTACTCGAAGGCGTGCTGGGATTTACGGGTGATGTGAATGTGCAAGGGGAATCCGTCAAAAAGATGGATGTCTATGCCAATGACGTATTTATCTCGGTATTTAAGCAAAGCGGTTTAGTCTGCCGTTTGGCATCCGAGGAAATGGAGAAGCCTTACTATATTCCCGAAAATTGCCCAATCGGGCGCTATACCCTGCTCTATGACCCGATTGATGGCTCCTCGAATGTAGATATCAATATCAACGTGGGTTCCATCTTCGCAATTCGCCAACAAGAAGGAACAGATGAAAATCAAACCGGCGGTGATTTATTGCAAAACGGGCGCAAACAAATCGCCGCAGGTTATGTGCTATACGGGCCTAGCACGATGCTGGTTTATTCGATTGGTACTGGGGTTCATGCTTTCACCCTCGATCCCAGCTTAGGCGAGTTTATCCTTTCAAGTGAAAACATTCAGATTCCCAATCACGGCTCTATTTATAGTGTCAATGAGGGAAATTTCTGGCAGTGGGAAGAACCCTTGCGAGACTATATCCGCTATGTTCATCGACAGGAAGGCTATACGGCTCGATACGGCGGGGCGCTGGTGGGCGATATTCACCGGATTCTCTTCCAAGGAGGTGTTTTCCTTTACCCCGGTACTGTGAAAAAACCAGAAGGAAAATTGCGGTTGCTGTATGAATCGGCTCCCTTAGCCTTTTTAATAGAGCAAGCCGGGGGTCGAGCAAGTACGGGTACGCAAGAGATTTTGGACGTAGTGCCAAATGCCCTTCATGCGCGATCGCCATTGCTGATCGGTAGCAAAGAAGATGTCACCTTGGTGGAATCTTTTATTCAGAAACGGGCATGGGATGAGGATAAAAACGCGATCGCGCGCTCGCGCGTGCCTCAATAAGGTTTTGCTTTCTTGAAAAATTCCCGCATTGACCTTTCAAGCTGCTCAACGGGAACATTCTCGATCTAGCGTTACAAAGACAATTGTTAGGAGCCAAAAAATGACAGATATGCCAAACAATCATCTATTAGAGATCAAACAATACGGTCAGAGTATCTGGATGGATAACTTGACCCGTGATTTGATTCAAAGCGGCGAACTCAAAGATATGGTTGAGAATAAAGGGATCTGCGGGATCACCTCTAATCCAGCCATCTTTGAAAAAGCGATCGCTGGAAATGCCATCTACGACGCCGATATTGAAGCCGGGATCAAAGCTGGATTGCCCGTTGAAAAGATTTACGAATCCTTGGTGTTTGAGGATATCCGCAATGCCTGCGACATCCTCCGCCCTGTCTATGACTCCTCTGAAGGTCTGGATGGGTACGTCAGTATTGAAGTACCGCCAAACATCGCCCACGACACCCAAGGCACGATTGAGGAAGCTCGGCGTTATTACCAAGAAATCGGTAAAGATAACGTCATGATCAAGATTCCCGGCACTACGGCAGGTTTGCCAGCCGTCGAGCAAGTCATCTCAGAGGGGATCAACGTCAACGTGACGCTGCTATTCTCCGTTGAGAGCTATGTTGAGACCGCTTGGGCTTACATTCGCGGCTTAGAAAAGCGGGCAGCGGAAGGCAAAGACATCAGCAGAATCTCCTCGGTAGCGAGTTTCTTCCTTAGCCGCATCGATATTAATATTGATGCTCGTATTGATGCCATGCTGAAAGCAGGCGTGGATAGAATCGAGAAAAAGGCAGAACTGACGGCAATTAAGGGCAAAATCGCGATCGCTAACGCCAAAATTGCCTACCAGAAGTACAAAGAGATCGTTAAGAGCGATCGCTGGAAAGCCCTATCAGCAAAAGGTGCAAATGTCCAGCGGTTGTTGTGGGCAAGTACCAGCACCAAAGACCCCAGCTACAGCGATGTCATGTATGTGGATGAGCTGGTTGGCCCAGACACAGTAAACACCTTGCCACCGAATACCATCGAAGCCTGCGCCGACCACTGCGACGTTGCTTCTCGCATTGAAACTGGGGTGGAAGAAGCCTATCAGCTGATTGAAAGTCTCAAAGACCCCGACATCGACATCAATCTAGACGAAGTGATGGACGAATTGCTAGTCGAAGGAATTGAGAAATTTGTGAAGCCCTTTGAATCTCTAACCGCATCCTTGGAAGAGAAAATCAAACATCTGCAACCTGTGTAAGAAAGTTTTGAGTTTTGAGTGCTGAGTTTTAAGTTAAGAAAGGGGTCTGATAATTCAAAGTTATCAATTCAGCTAGGAATTTAAAACTCAAAGCTCAAAACTCAAAATTCAAAATTCAAGATTCAAAATTCAAAACTATCCTTCTATGGTCACACTGCTAGAAAATCCTTTACGTGTTGGGTTGCGGCAGGAACGGATACCAGAGCCGCAGATATTGGTAATCTTCGGGGCATCCGGAGACTTGACGCAACGGAAGCTCGTGCCAGCTCTCTATCAGATGAAGCTGCAACGACGCCTGCCAGCGGAAATGACCATTGTCGGCGTGGCGCGTCGGGAGTGGAGCCACGACTACTTCCGGGAGCAGATGCGCGAGGGGATCGAAGAATTTAGCGATGGGATTGGCTCAGAAGAACTCTGGCACGACTTCGCCCAAGGTCTATACTACTGCCCTGGTGATATTGACAAGCCCGAAAGTTACCAGAAACTGAAAGCCTTCTTAGCAGAATTGGATGGTCAGCGCGGAACGCGAGGAAACCGCGTATTTTACCTCTCCGTTTCTCCAAATTTCTTCCCAGAAGCGCTTCGCCAATTGGGTACGGCGGGCATGCTCGATGACCCACTGAAAACCCGTCTGGTGATTGAAAAACCTTTTGGACGGGATCTCAACTCCGCCCAAGCCCTAAACCGCGTAGTGCAGCAGGTTTGCCAAGAAAAACAGGTTTACCGCATCGACCACTATCTGGGTAAAGAAACGGTTCAGAATCTCCTGGTTTTCCGTTTCGCTAACGCAATTTTTGAGCCGATTTGGAACCGACAGTTTGTCGATCACGTTCAAATTACGGTGGCAGAAACCGTAGGCGTCGAAGACCGTGCCGGGTACTACGAAAGCTCCGGAGCCTTGCGGGATATGATGCAGAACCACCTGATGCAGACTTTCTGTCTCACGGCAATGGAACCGCCCAATTCCCTGGATGCCGATAGTATCCGCACCGAAAAAATGAAGGTTCTGCAAGCAACTCACCTGGCAGACGTGCATAACCTGGAGTTATCAGCGGTTAGGGGTCAATACTCTGCTGGATGGATGAAGGGTAAGCCGGTGCCTGGATATCGAGAAGAACCGGGGGTCAACCCCAACTCCACGACGCCAACTTATGTAGCGATGAAGCTGCTAATTGATAACTGGCGCTGGCAAGGAGTTCCTTTCTATATGCGAACCGGCAAGCGTCTACCCAAGAAGGTCAGCGAGATTTCCATCCACTTCCGCGAAGTTCCTTTCTTAATCTTTCAATCTGCCGCCCAGCAAGCAAGTCCGAATGTGCTGACGATGCGGATTCAGCCGAATGAAGGAATTTCTCTGCGTTTTGAAGCCAAAATGCCGGGAACAGAACTGCGGACGCGCTCGGTAGATATGGACTTTAGCTATGGTTCCTCGTTTGGGATGGCAACGTCCGATGCTTATGACCGGCTGTTAATCGACTGTATGTTAGGCGACCAAACTTTGTTCACGAGAGCTGATGAAGTGGAAGAAGCGTGGCGTGTTGTAACACCGGCATTAAACGCTTGGGAAGCAAGCACTGACCCAGCATCGGTTCCCCAGTATGAAGCGGGAACCTGGGAGCCAGAGGAAGCAGAATTCTTGATTAATCAAGATGGACGCCGCTGGCGCAGATTGTAGTTGGGTTATGGGTAATCGGTAATGGGTAATCAGAGTTGTAAGTATTGAGTTTGAAGTTAGAAGAAACTCTTCCATTCAAAACTCAGACGCAATCAATCGCGCCTCTACAACTTAAAACTTTTTACCAATTACCTTTTTACCAATTACCAATTACCTTTTTACCAATTACCTTTTCCTCAATCACTGAATATGGCAACACAATCTCTTCCGATTGTTTCAATACAACCGCCTAAAGATGTCTCAATGACAGAAATTGAGGCGGAACTGCATCAAATTTGGCAAAGCTACAATAGCGACAATGATAATGGCGAGTCTCCGATGGCTACGCGGGCAACCACATTTACTTTTGTGGTTTACGAACCGGAGGAAACTCAGCAGCTGTTGGCAGCTTTAGGATTTTACAAAGGCCCGATCGATGGAATTGATGGCCCGCTGACAGAGGCGGCGATCAAGACGGCTCAGAAAGCTTATGGACTGCCAGTAACGGGCAAGACGGATGCCGGAATCCTCGACCGACTGCGAGTAGAGCAAGCAAAGAAGCGCTCCGATGGGAATACAAAAGAGGCAGATGCCAGTAATGGTCAGCAGTCTTCCTCAGATAGCTTTAGAATTGCGGATGCGATCGCTGCCGCTAACCCCTGTCGCATCATTGCTTTATGCCCCGTCTCTGGGGAAGATGAAGGCGTGACTGCCCAAGTCTCAGCCTATTGCCCGATTCAAAAGCAAAGTCATAATACGCTAATCTGCTGCGAATACATTACTCTGCAAGGCACTGCCGAAGCTTTGGAACGCATCGGTGGGATTGTGAGTGGGCTGCTAATCGGCGGTCTACCTAAGTTTCTCTGGTGGAAGGGTACGCCCGATCCCAATGATGCTCTGTTTAAGCGGCTGGCAGCAGTCTGCAATTCTGTGATCGTTGACTCCTGTGTTTTCAACGAACCACAGGATGATTTACTGCGGGTACAAACCCTTCTGGAACAAGGCATTCCGGTTGCCGACCTCAATTGGCGTCGGCTGGCTCCGTGGCAAGAATTAACCGCTGAAGCTTTCGATCCACCAGAGCGCCGCGAGGCTCTTAAGGAAGTGGATAAGGTGACGATTAATTATGAAAAGGGCAATCCTGACCAAGCATTGATGTTTATTGGTTGGCTGGCGAGCCGGTTGCAGTGGCACCCCGTTTCATATACCAAAGAAGGCGGTGATTATGACATCAAGCGGATTGAATTTGTTGCTCCCGATCAGCGGACAATAGAAGCGGAGTTGGCAGGGATTCCTACTGCTGACTGGGGCGATATACCGGGTGACTTGATTGCGCTACGTCTGAGTTCGACGAACCTGGATGCAGACTGTTGTACGGTTTTGTGTTCCGAAACGACGGGTTGTATGCGGATGGAGGCAGGTGGTGGTGCCCAAGCTTGCCGGATTCAACAGGTAACGCCGATGTCTGACCAAAAAGCTGAGTTCTTGTTAAGTCAGCAGTTGCGGCGTTGGAGTCGAGATATGCTTTACGTAGAAAGTATGGCGATCACGGCGGCAATTCTCAAATTAGCGATCGCAAATGGCTAATCGCGAATTGTTCATTGTTCATCGCAACTGTTCATCGCAAGATAGATGAACGATGAACAACAAGCAATGAGTAAATATGGCTTTAGCGATCGCCGGAGAACGCAGCGGGGTGGGCAAAACGACAGTTACGCTCGCCCTGCTGTCGTCTTTATGTCGTCGGAGTTACCAGATTCAATCTTTTAAAGTAGGGCCAGATTACATCGACCCGATGTTTCACACGTACGTGACTGGTCGTGCTTGCCGGAATTTAGACCCGGTACTGACCTCTGAAACTTACGTGCAGCAGTCTTTTCTTGCTCATCGTTACGGAAGCGACTATGCCCTCGTGGAAGGGGTCATGGGGCTATTTGACGGAGTCAAGAGAATTCAGAATGAAAAGTTAAATCTTGAGCGAGAAACGGAAAATTTTGCACTCAGCACTGACTTTGGAAGTACGGCTCATATTGCGCGGCTTTTGGATTTACCCGTGCTGTTGGTGTTAGATTGCAGCCGGTTATCTGGTTCGGTGGCAGCGATCGCTCATGGCTATCGTTCTTTTGACTTTAGAATCAAGATTGCTGGAGTAGTGTTAAATCGGGTGGGAAGCGATCGCCACCTGCAACTTCTCAAAGAAGCTCTAGAACCTTTGCAGTTGCCCATTCTAGGAATTTTGCGGCGGCAAGAGAATATCAGCATTCCCGACCGGCATCTGGGCTTGGTGCCCACCGCAGAGCTGTCTCAGATGGACGCTTTAATCGATCGGCTTGCCGATTTGGGAGACAGTTGCTTTGAGTGGGAACACCTCTTGCCGCTTCTCAAGGTAGAACAAAGGCAACAAATAGAATTAATTCATCCTTCATCCCAGCCTTCACGGGATATCCTCGATCCCTTAAGAATTGCTGTTGCCCGCGATCGCGCTTTTAGCTTCTATTACCAAGACAATCTAGATATACTTGCATCCCTGGGAGCAGAATTGGTGTTTTGGAGTCCGCTGACGGACAAAAGCTTACCAGAAGGCATCCAAGGATTATATTTTGGGGGTGGTTTCCCGGAAGTTTTTGCCCAAAACTTGGCTGAAAATACCGCGACTCGTGATGCAGTGCGGAAGGCTATTTTGGCGGGAATGCCCACTTATGCCGAGTGTGGCGGTTTAATGTATTTGTCTGAAAAAATTGTAGATTTTGAGGAAAATTCTTACCCAATGGTAGGAGTTTTACCAACCATAGCCGCCATGAGTTCGCGCCTGAGTTTAGGGTATCGGCAAGCGATCGCGCTGCAAGAAAGTCCCCTCCTCCCGGCTGGGGGAAGCGTTTGGGGGCATGAGTTTCACCGTTCTCACTTAACTGAGCAACCGGAAGCGCCGCTATTTCAAATTCGGGGGTGCGATCCCAAGAGTCCTGTTACCAGTGAGGGATGGGCAATGCATCACGTTCATGCTTCCTACGTCCATCTTCATTTTGGCGGCTGTCCGGAGATTCCGGCTCGATTTCTAAAGCATTGTCTTCGTTTTTCCCTAGCGGGGAAGGAGTCAAGCGAAACGTAAATTGACGGATGGAACCGACAGGTTGGCGCTAGGCTGACGCCTCACTTCGCTCTTTTCATGCCCAAAGGGCTGTACGCGATCGCGACTTGTGTCTGCAATGCTTGAGCGTGTAGTAGCCTGCGATCGCAACTGTCACTCTTGTTTGTTTCTTCTGCGTTCAGCTGATGTAAGCTTTAGCTAACTTACGCTAGCCCCTTTCGGCGGACGATTGCTATGTCTTCTGAACAGTTTCAAGCAGCACACGACAGCATTTACATCACAGGTAGGCTACTCTTACAGTCCCTTCAAGAAATTCGAGCAACACGCGAAGGGGAGGAAGACGATACCAAGGCGTTACAACGCATCGAAAATGACATTACTAAAGCGCTATATGCTTTAAAAGAGCAGAAGTATCAAGTTGCGGTTATTGCTCCTCTGAATGCAGGCAAAAACACTTTCCTAAATGCCTTAATAGGTGCAGATATTTTGCCAAGTGAAGCTGAAGCGATTACTGCCTGCCGTACCGATATCCGACATATTGATTCTGGACAAGTGCATAGATTTCTGGAGTATCGAGAAGGACATTGGCAACCTGTTGCGATCGCTTCTGGTGATGCGGTCGAAATTGCCCAAAAATTCCTAGAGCATACTCAATCTATTCGGAATCAACATAATCCCGCTCGGACTATCCGCTTTGAAATAGAACATCCGATTGAAGCAATTAGCACGCTTTCATCTCTAGCTGGCTTTACTCTAAGCGATCTGTCTGTTGAAAATGAGCAAGCATCTATAAAATTCACCCCGACAACAGAGCAAGAACAGATAATCTTAGAAACCTTAGAAAATACCGATGTAATCTTATTTATTTTAAATGAGAATAATTTTAAAAATGATTCTGTATCCGGTTTTTTAAAAAAAATAATAGAGAACTATCGCCAAATTTTAGCAGTCAATCAAGGTAAGGTTTTCTTTATTATTAATGAGGTTGAGCCGAAAAACACACATATAGACGTTTCTGAAGTTATTGAAATCTGCAAACAAACGTTAATCGGCTTAGGTTTTCCAAGTCCGATTATCTATTCGGCAAATTCTAGAAAAGGACTTTTAGCAAAACTGATTCAAAACAGCACAGCAACTAGCAATCATACCAAAGAGTTTGTCCAAGTATTTTTAGGAAACTATATCGAAGAAACTGAGGAAGGTGAATTTAGAGTTCCCCAACCTATAGAGATTGCGCCTAAAGTTCTCAAAGATAGCGGAATTCTTGTTATTCAAGAAATCGTGCTTCAAACAATTATTGAAAACTCAGGTTGGAATCTTCTGAATGGAGTTTTGGCAGAACTCAATAAAGCTGCAAAAGCAATAGAAGATTCTCTGAATACCCGTCTTGTAAGCGAGGAAGTAGAAACTGAAAATATTCCAGGAAAGGCAGCTTCCCAAAGTACAGAGACGTTAACTAATGAGCCAATTCAAGCATTAGGGAATGAGCTAGAGCATTTGGCAACTGAACCCCAAAAACCGGAAGTAAATCCCCCTCGAATTGTAACAAGTTTAAAGGAGCGGAAAGCTCAACTGAATGAATATATGGATGAATTAACTTCAATTCGGAAATCGTTGGATAGTTGGAAGCCAGTACAGAGAATGAACTAAGCTGTTAAAGAATTTGGCTAATGGATGAGATCGCGTCTCTTCCTGGCTTTTTCTCCTTGCTTCGCAGTTCATCCTCCCAAATTCCCCGCCTTACTTAAATCTGCTTCCTGACTTTCCGCCTTATAAACGTTGATCTTGTTGTTCAGTTCGCGGATGCGACGGGACAGCAGACGAATGATATTCACTGCAATTCCTGGCGTCTCGTCAATCGCATCATACAGTTGCAACTGCGTCAGCATCAGACACTCGCAGGATTCCAAAGTCGTAATCGAAGCCGAACGCGGCTCAGCATCAAACAACGACATCTCCCCAAAGGTGGCTCCCTGCTCCAAGTGAGCCAAATCCCGCCCGCCAAAATGAACCCGTACCCTACCAGAAACGACAATATAGAGCGATCGCCCCTCTTGTCCTTCGGTAAAAATCGTATGATGCGCTGGAAAGGATAGCTCATCCATCACAGAAGCCAGCCGCACCAGAAAATCATCCCGCAGTTCCTGAAAAATCGGGACGCCTCTGACAAATAATAGGCGCTCAACGCTGGTTAACATCGGAATCTAGACTCTAGACTTTGGACTTTTAGACTTTAGACTTTTAGACCTTGGACTTTAGACTTTAGACTTGAGAACAGCCCATCGTCATTAGGGTAATCATCCAGAGTCCAGAGTCTCTAGTCCCTCTATTGTCCCAGTTCTGCCATCATCTGCTGAACTTGGGCGGCGACAAGGCGATCGCGGTCATTTTTCAGGACGGGCAACATTTCCTGCAAAGCGCGGGGTGCAGCGGCTCTCAAATAAGCCAAAACCGCTTCCCGCACAAAGCCGGTGGGATGGCGCAGACACACCAGCGTCTGTTCCGGCGTCAGACTCCATTTCGCCTGACGTGCTGCATGAAAACAACACGCTAAAGGCCAGTCTGACAGAAAATGACGTAAATCCAGCAACCGACGCAGGCGATCGCTCTGAATCATCGGTTGATAAGGAAACATCTCTGCCAAGTTTTGCAGTTTTTCTTTCTCTGGTCGCCGATCGAGAATTCCCACAAGCGATCGCTTCTTAGCGATATCTAGAGTATTATCCAAAATTTCCAACCCCAGCGCGATATTCGACGGCGAATCAGATTGGAGATTAAACGCTGCTGCTTGAATCGAGCTAGCCGGATAAAGAAACTTCATCAGCAAAAAACACCGCTCAATCACATCCGACTGCTCTTCCAGAAGTGCCCGTTGTAGCAATGAGAGCGCTGACTGGTTTGCTTCTCGTGTTGAGGCGAAAAAAGATTCAATTGGTTCATCCGCTGACAAATCTACTAAAGCAGCATACAAGTGTCCGACAAACAGCATTTCCTGCTCAATTAACATTTCAACACCGCTGCGACCTAAGCGGTCGAGAACCCCCTCGATTCCGGTTTCGTGGGGCATTTTGAGCAGAATCCGCAGGATGTTGCGTCGCGTAGTCCCCCAGCCGGTTTTTAGATGAGCCACCAACTGATTGAGGGCTTCCGGCGTGCCAATTTGACCCATCGCACTCCAAGCCTGTAGCCTTACCAAATCTGGTTTGTGGATATCTTGTGCTAACTCGACCAGCATCGGAATCGCTTCATCTCCTAAACGCACAATCGCACCTAGAGCGGCTTCGCGGGTAGATTTGTAGTAAAGCCCTCGCACCAGAGCCGGATAGTATTCGTGTAAACGGGTTGAGGAAATTACCTCTAGCAAGGCGCAGCGCACGCGCAAAGACTCATCTTGTAACAAACTAGGAATATAAAGTCGCAGTGCCTGCAAATAATCTGCCTCTCCCAGCGCTCGACAACCCATGACTCGTTCCCGTTCCCGTTGATGAGTCAGCATCCGGCGCAAGGTATTGGTCGCTTCGGCTTTCTCCGTCGGGGTGCCCCGGCGCAATATTAAGGCGGCGGCGGTTCCCCGTACCACCGGGTCTACGTTTGGGCGGAGGTAGGGCTGTAACTGGCTAATATCAGGGGTTTCCTGAGTTAGCCAGATATAGCGTAGAGCGACAGCAAGAACTTCTGGATTGAGTTTTTGAGCAATCAGCCCCTGAACTTGGTCTAAATAAGTGGGATTCGGCGTCAGCAGCATTGCTTCTAGGCTCTGGCGCTGCAAGGCTGGAGTGAGGTGAGTGAGCAGCGGAGCAAGGATTTCACCCACATCCTCCAAGTCGATTTGGCACAGGAGTTCGATGCAAGAGCGTTTATCTGCTTCCGTACCTGGTTTCTCCAGTGTTTCGACGACAGCACGCTTGAGGACTCGCAAATCGACATCTGAAACGCTCAGCCGTTCTCCTTGAGCGCTCTGAACCAGCAAGCCGACATAGCTCGATCGGAGCAGGAAAACAATTAACAGCCAGAGGAGGGCAAAAATAATAATAACGGCGACAAACACCCAACTTTGGAGCGATCGCAGCGAGTTCTCCGACAGGTTGTGAAAGGTAAAGGCTAACAAGCTGATGATGCCTAAGATCCCCGCTCCAGTAAATCCTGTGGAGAGGGATTCGGCAATGCCCCGCACCTGAGCCATGATTGAGCTGCGAATGTTATCGGGGAGCGGTTGGAATAGAACCGGCCCAAGGGCAGCCATGAGGGTATAGCGCAGCAGTTCGTCTATAAATTTGAGGAAGATCAGACCTAGAAAAAAGCCTGTAACCCCGGTGAGAGCAACCAAGCTAAGAATAATAATTGCCACAGGCAACAACATAGCGGCAACAAATACTCCCAGCCGTTCGATGGCTCGACTGGAGATAAACCACTGGGTTGCTAGTTCGCATAAACCCACGATGCCGCTAAACAAACCGAGGAAACTGGCAATTTCCTTGCTGTCAAAGTTCAGCTCTAATTGACTCAGATACTGAAAATCAATTAACAAAAACAGAATCTGCCCAACGATGAAGAAGCCAAATAAGGGGATGACGTAGCGCTGTAAGGGGCCTCTCAGACGCCTGGATGTGAAGTCGCTTTCTTGATTTAAGTTGGCTCTGACGGGAGAATCCGGAAAGGCTTGCTTGTACTGCTGGGTGAGATAAAAAAGGCTACAAGCTCCCAACCCCATCATCACGACAGCAACTAGGGAAACGTTATTCAGTCCAACGGTGGCGAGGATTAGGGGGAGGGAAAAACCACTGACAACATCTGCAACGAGGATGCCACTACTAATGAGGGGGTAGGTGCGCTTAATTTCCCGGATATTGAAGAGTTGATTTGCAGTAATGGAAGTGTTGAGGTCATTAAGGACGTTAATCGCTTCCACCCACAGCCGCATCAGAAAGACTGTGACGCCAGCCAAATAGACAATATCTAATCCCAGGCGGAATAGGACAAGGGGGATGACTGCAAGGGAGGCTACTAGGACAACTACCCAGCGCAAAGGCAAAATCTTTTGCATCCAAGAGTAGACAAAGCCCAGGCTCGAACCGATACCCGCTGAGAGGATATAGAACAGGGGCAATTGCTCTGCGCCATACTCTTTCAGAAAAAGGGCTACAGTACTAGCTTCTGCCCAGATGATGCCGATGGAAGTTGTGGTATAGAAAGCGAACATGAATAGTGTTCGCTCTCCTTCTTCTGGACGAAGATTGACCCACTGGAGTAATCCCCGACCCCAATCGGACCAAGACCAAGCGCGATTGTTCAGTTTCATTGGTATTTTGTCCGTTGTCAGTAGTCAGTGGTCAGTGTTTCTTTTTTGCCACTGACCACTGTTCGGGCGACGCCTGGTCTTCCCCACACCACTGACCACTGACTACTGACCGCCGACTACTGAGCTATTTTTTCGGAGACAGCAGCATCATCATGTTGCGACCTTCTTTTTTGGGAGCTTGCTGCACTTCCGCTAGTTCCTGTAAATCCGTCGCCATCCGCTTGAGCAAGTCCTCGGCTAAATCGCTGTGTTGAATTTCGCGACCTCGGAACGTAATCGTGGCTTTAACCTTATCTCCCGCTTTCAGAAAGCGCTCGGCTTGATTAACTCGCACCTGATAGTCATGCTCTTCAATCTTGTAGCGCATCTTCACTTCCTTGACATCAGCCGTATGCTGATTTTTCCGAGCTTCCCGCGCTTTTTTCTCTTGTTCAAATTTATATTTGCCATAGTTCATAATCCGGCAAACGGGGGGTTCTGCCTTATCGCTGAGCAGGACAAGATCCAGCTCTTTTTCTTCAGCGATGCGGATAGCCTCGTTTGGCGTCATAATTCCCAGCTGCGTGCCATCGGTGTCAATGACGCGAATTTGGGGAAAACGAATACGTTCGTTAATTTGGGGTAGATCGCGAGTGCGTCTTTTCTCAATCACAGGCATTAGGGTTATGTTTGCTCGGTTAGTTGATGAGGTTAATTTTGATAGCAGTGGGTTGTTGAATGTTTGAGCGATCGCACTAGGGCTACAGGCTGCTTCCTGGCGTTCTCAATTTCATTCCCAAAGAAACCAAGTTTTTCTTTCCTTGTATCTGCCATTCTACTGAGTATGGGAGAGTTTCTGTCTATAGTTGTTCACGTAACTTCCAAAAAGCGATCGCTCCCATCTCCCCCTCAACGACTGCTGATTGGCAATTTACGCAGACGATGCAAGTCTGGTGTTCGGGGTAGGGACTTTTTCTGTGCAGCCATACAGTATCGGTTTTGTCTAGGTTTGTTAACTTAACTTCTCAGAAACCCTGATGAGACACGCTCTAGCAGCAAACCACTAAAATAGAAGTCAACAGACAAAGATAAAGTTTATAAAACTTATTAATTTGAGGCAAAAGCGATCGTGACCCAGCATTGGCAGCATCGAATTGGCAGTCAAAGAGACTGGGTTTGGCGGGGTTGGCAGACTCGCTATACGTACATCCGGACGTCTCAACCGACACAAAAGACGACCCCCTTGTTGCTGCTGCATGGATTTGGGACTTCCATTGGACACTGGCGACACAATCTAGCGGTACTTGGTCAGTCTCATACGGTTTATGCGCTAGATATGCTGGGATTTGGGGCATCCCGGAAGGCGCAGGCAGATTACAAAGTCGATCTTTGGGTAGAGCAAGTTTATGATTTCTGGCGGACTTTTATTCAGCAGCCAGTGGTATTAGTCGGAAATTCGATAGGATCGCTGGTGTGTCTGGCAGTGGCAGCCGCGCATCCAGAGATGGTGAAAGGTTTTGTGATGATGAGTTTGCCCGATCCCTCCGTGGAGGAAGAGGCAATTCCCGCCTGGTTGCGA
Source organism: Coleofasciculus sp. FACHB-542 (assembly GCF_014695825.1). Lineage (NCBI taxonomy): Bacteria > Bacillati > Cyanobacteriota > Cyanophyceae > Coleofasciculales > Coleofasciculaceae > Coleofasciculus > Coleofasciculus sp. FACHB-542. The sequence continues at coordinate 20,455 of NZ_JACJPB010000042.1, forward strand.
CCCGTTGTGACAGGGGTCAAAGGTGTTGTGGCTTCACCCGTGATTCTCCAGAATGTTTTTTATCTAGTCAGGCGTCCGTCCTTCGTCCGCAAGTGGGCTGCGATCGCTTACGCTAACCCAAATGCTGTCACCGACGAACTGGTAGATATTCTGGCAGGCCCCGCTCAAGATCGGGGCTCGGCAGCAGCATTCGGTGCCATCCTCAAAGCGATGACCAGTGCTAAATTTAGCCCCAGTGTCAAAACATTACTGCCAACCTTGAACACGCCCATGCTCTTGATTTGGGGTCGGCAAGATAAAATGATTCCTTTTAGCGTACTGGCTCGATTTAGGGATATCAACCCTAAGCTTCAGTTGGTTGAGCTGGATGCAGGTCACTGTCCCCATGACGAATGTCCAGATGAAGTTAACCAGATTATCCTCAACTGGCTTGAAACGATGCCTGAAGACCAGGTAGATAGCTCTGCTACACCCCAAAAACAGTTAGCAGTGAGTGATTAGCTTTTCGCCAAGTAGGGTGGGCACTTCCCACCCTATCGATTTTTTCTTCTAGCCTCGAATTTCTAGGCCTCTAACTTCTAGCCAATGGTGACTTGATCGGTTTGGACACCCGTGGCACCCTCCACACTCCGGGCGACAGAGACCATTTGGTTGAGAATTTGCTGGCTGGGAACTTGTCCTTTTAGCACAACTGTGCCGCCGGTTTGGGCTACATAGAGCGTATTAATATCATCCAGATCCGGATCTTGATCGAAAGCTAGAGCAACCCGCTTGGCAAGTCCGCTTTGGTCATATTCTCCAGTCAATCCCACTCGCTCTGGGGGAATCGTCTCGCTGCTACTTGCAGTGCCGGTTGAGGCAGGAGCTTGAGCTGTCGGTGCTGGTACCGCATTAGTTTGTGCATTTTGCGGCTTTTCCATGCCAAAAAGTCTTTTTAACCAACCCATAGGTATTTTTGCTCCGAATTAAGCTGAACTACACCATTATTATGAAATTGCTAAATCAAGACATCTATCAATGAAAAGATTTAAGGTTTTCCGGGGGGCTAAAAATCCCTAAATATACAGAGATCGCCGTTTTTTGTAGCCAGGGGGTGCTATACAGTAACATTAAGATGTAGCTTCGTTGACGTAATTTCTGTTAACATTGCCTTCGCATACCGTGTAGGTAGTAAGTCTTTGCTAACGTACTGCTTACAACCCACGTAGCTTCTTGTAGGGAAGCAAAATATTGCTTAGCGTGTTGAAAGCAACATCGCGCCTCCGCCTGTTTTGTATAAAATGAAACATACCCTTTCAGTTTTGGTTGAAGATGAAGCTGGAGTCCTGACTCGGATTGCCGGTTTGTTTGCCCGTCGGGGATTTAATATTGAAAGCCTTGCTGTTGGACCAGCTGAACAGCTCGGAATCTCCCGGATTACGATGGTCGTGCCGGGAGATGACCGGGTGATCGAGCAACTCACCAAGCAGCTCTACAAGCTGGTGAATGTACTAAAAGTCCAGGATATAACGGATACTCCGTGTGTAGAACGAGAGCTGATGTTGCTGAAGGTGAATGCTACCAGCTCCAATCGCTCGGAAGTGATTGAACTGGCTCAGGTTTTCCGCGCTAGGGTAGTAGACATTGCGGAGGATGCGCTCACTTTAGAAGTGGTGGGAGATCCAGGCAAATTGGTGGCGATTGTTCAAGTACTGAATAAATTTGGTTTGCGTGAAATTGCTCGTACCGGCAAAATCGCCCTTACCCGCGAGTCGGGTGTTAACACAGAGTTTCTCAAGTCTCTGGAAGCTAAGCTTTAATCGAGTTAAGGGAATTTTTCAGCTTGCTGCTGCGGGAAGTAGAGAGAAGCATCAATTTTCCTGGCTCGGCGATCGCGCTTTTTATCATCTGTTCTTCTCTTCTATTCGCGCTTATTTTCTCCGAGTCTCCAGTCTATTGAGTCTGGCTCGGAGCTTTTTTTAGTAAGGTACTCCAAACGACTTTCCAGGAAATCTACCCAATCGCTGTTATTCCCTGGCTTCCTACTTGCCCTGTGTAGCCAAAGACTGGCATAGCTATAGAAGCGTGAGATTAGAGGTTCCCTTCCCGGAGTAGGCAAGAAATCCCCTTGAGTACAACTTTGTCCTAACATTCGCAAAAGTTTCCGGATGAGCTGATGCCTACCTCGGATTAGAGGAACTCGATTGTATCAGGAGCGATTAGAGTTCAGTTCTTGCTCAGGACAGATACTATTTTCTTTTATCAGAAAAATCGTTTATTCTCTGATAACTACATAATAAGATGTGAGTTGCCGAAACAGCCGTCAAGAACCTCTGCTAAAGGGGGAGTTGCGAACCAACCAGGTTTGCAAACCATTCCTGGATGCCAGTGCTGGGAGCAATACCGAAAATTCCTGCTGGGTACGCAGTTCCAGATGGTTCCCTATCTGGATTCTTTATAAGACTCTTGGCTTAAGCCACTACGAAAAGAGACATCTTGGCAGAAATGAGTGGAGGAACTCATTTTAATCAACGATTTCTGGGAATTATAAAACTCACGTATAACAAAGCTGCCTGACGATAATTCTGGCGAATTATCAGTCAATTGCAAATGCAAAACCTAAGCAGCTCCGAAGCCGGTTCATCTGATTAAAAATAGTATTTGTGCCTATTCGTTTTTAAAATACCGCTACTGCTAAAGCATTGGCAGAGGAATATTGTCTATCGAACGCGCAGGCCAAACGTAGAAGCAATGACCGATCTGAGCCGACCAGAAGAGGCAGATGCATACAACCAACGCTCATTAAAGACGCTCTTGAGAGCGATCGCCCTTTCTCAGGGGCAATTCTCGCTAATTTTGGTGCGCTGCAACTATAGCTTGTTGCAACAGCGGATGGTGCAGCAGGTACGGGAACAAAATCCGTTTCCCGTGCGCGAGGTGATATTAGCAGATTCGGTCAAGACGCTTTACAACCCCATCTTGGAAGCGCTGGAAGAGCCAGGGAATACGTCTCGACAAACAGAAATATTGTCCGCCGCGATGATCTTAGGGCTGGAGTCGGTAGTTGCTCTCGATCAGCTGCTAACCTCAACCAATCAAGTACGCGATGAGTTTCGCGCTCAGTTTCCTTTCCCCCTCGTGTTGTGGCTCTCCGATGCGGTGCTACAAAAGCTGATTCGGTTTGCGCCAGATTTCAAAAGCTGGGCAGCTTCTTCGATCCGATTTGTGATGTCAGGGGATGAGTTAATCGAATTATTGCGGCAGAAAGCGGACTCTCTATTTGCCAGAGAGCTAGATTCTAGCAATTTTGAGTTGTTGCACCATTCCGCTCTCGATTTAGTTGTTGGTTCCCAGCATCGCCTAGAACTGGAGTCGGCCTTAACAGATTTGCGGCGTCGCGGGCAACAATTGGAGCCTCAACTACAGGCAAGTCTCGAATTTGTGCGGGGGCGCAATGACTACGCCACCGATCAAATCCAGTCAAGCATCGCCCATTATCAACGAAGTCTGGCTTATTTCAGGACTGAAGACTCAGAACTGTTAGCAAAGCGCCACGAAGTACGGACTGGGGAAAACATCAGAAATGAGGGTCAAGAGGCAAGCACCACGATTTCCGATTCTTTGTGTGTCGTTAGTCCTCAGCACTCAGTCCTAAAAGTGGGTTTGCTGCTGTTTCATTTGGGGCAATGCTATACCCGTTTGGCTAACTTGCGACCGGAAATGAGCCGCCAGCACTGGAAGCAAGCGAGAGATTATTTTCAGCAGTGCATTGAAGTTTTTGAGGAAGCTCAACGTCCAGAACTGGTTGCTAAGTTTATTTCATTCCTTTGTGAAGTGCTGCGGCGTTTGGAAGCGTGGGCGGATTTGCAGGAGCTGGCAGAAAAAGCTTTGATCCTGCATCAAACTTATGATGCAAACCTCCAGCAGGCTCAAGATTTTGGCTTTCTGGCGGAGGTGGCGCTTAACCAGTCCAATTGGATAGAAGCGTATCAGCAAGCGACTCTGGCACTTTCAACGCTGGCGGAAGAAACGTTCCAGACAACTTCTGCCTCAATCCCGCAATCTCAGTATGAAAGTTTATATTTGTTGCTGCTGGCACAGTCTCAGAAACATTTGGGACAGCGGCAAGCTGCCGCCGCGATTCAAAACTTGGAACAGGCGCTCAACAAGTGTAACCATCAGTACGATCCCCATTTATGTTTGCGGATTCTCAAGGCACTGCGATCGCTCTACTTTCAGCAGGGTGATTATCTGCAAGCCTTTCAACTGAAGCAAGAGCAGCGTTCCCTGGAGCATCAATACGGGTTCCGTTCTTTTACAGGTGCCGGACGCCTACAGCCTTACCGGCAGGCTCTGAACCCAGGCGTCACATCTGGAGGAGATATGCGCCTGGGAGGGTCGATTCCCCAGGAAATTGCTGCTTCTGGTCGGCAGCAGGATGTCACTCGCCTCATTGACCGGATCGGCCGCAATGACTACAAATTGATTGTGATTCACGGTCCTTCTGGAGTTGGTAAAAGCTCAATTATCACTGCTGGGTTAGTTCCAGCACTCCAGCTCAAAAGCATCGGCGCACGCGATGTTTTACCTGTCGTTATCGAAGTTTATAAAGATTGGGTAGGGACGCTGGCAAGACAATTATCGAAGGAACTCAGAGTCAGAAACCAGGAATCAGAACTCCCTTTAGAGGAGGAAGACGCCCAACACCTTCCCGTCCCGATCGCGTCCGGACAGGAGTCAGAAGATAGCAGCGAAGTGAGAACGGGCGGAGAAACTTTATCTTTACAGGAAATCTTAGAAGAAAGCGATCGCGCTGAAGAAATGCTAATGTCTGCGGTTCCGCCGACACTACTTGCTGCCAACCTCCTAGAACAGTTGCGACACAATAGCGATCGCAATCTGTTAACCGTTCTGATTTTTGACCAGTTTGAAGAATTCTTTTTCGTCTGTACTAATCCAGCGATGCGGCGGCAGTTTTATGAATTTTTGCGCGACTGCCTCAACATTCCCTTTGTAAAAGTTATTTTGTCTCTGCGAGAAGACTATCTGCATTATTTACTAGAGTGCGAACGACTCCAGTATTTAGATGTCATAAATAACGACATTTTAAACCAAGATATTCGCTACTATTTGGGGAATTTTTCTAAGCCGGATGCGCGGCAGATTGTTAAAAGCTTAACCGAACGCTCTCCATTTTTTTATTTAGAGCCGCAGTTAATTAATCGGTTAGTGGAAGATTTGGCTGAAGAACTGGGAGAGGTGCGCCCCATTGAATTGCAATTAGTGGGTGCCCAATTGCAGGAAGAAGAAGACAAAATCACCACGATGCAACAGTATCAGCAATTGGGAGCGAATCCGAAAGCCGAACTGGTTGAGCGATTTCTGAAAAAAGTCATTGCTGATTGTGGTATCGAAAATGAAGCTTTGGCTTGGAACGTTTTATTTTTATTGACGAACGAGAAAGGAACGCGACCCCTGAAGACGAAGCAAGAGCTGGCAACCGTATTGCAGCTTGAGGCGGAAAGAGCAGTGGGCGGCGAAATGCCTCTACTAGACTTAATTTTAGAAATTCTTGTAGGATCTGGTTTGGTTTTCGTGATTTGGGAAGGGTCAGAAGCCCGTTACCAATTGGTTCATGATTATCTAGTCGATCGGATTCGTCAAAAATCCGATCTGAACTTGAAAGCCCAATTAGCACAAAGTGAGGAAAAGCTGTATCAGGCACGGAAACAACAATTGCGAACGATCGGCGTCGGCATTATGATGACAATCCTGGCAGTTTCTGCCGGAGGATTTGCGCTGCGAGCCGAAGCTCAAAGAAAGCTGGCAGCGATCGCGCAAACCAATGCTCAACTCACCGCCCTAAGTGCTTCTTCCGAAACGCTCTTTGTCTCCTACAAAGAATTTGATGCCTTAATTGAAGCCTTGAGGGCAGGGAAAAGCCTCGAAAGTGCAGTTGGAGTAGAACCCGATACCCAAATGCGCGTCGTTACGGCGATGCAGCAGGCAATCTACGGAGTACAAGAACGCAATCGCTTGGAAGGACATCGTGATGTCGTTTGGAGCGTCAGCTTTAGCCCCGATGGTCAGACAATTGCCTCTGCCAGCGTCGATAAAACGGTAAAACTTTGGCGGCGCGATGGCAAGATCCTGAAAACCTTGTCAGGTCATCGTGAGAGCGTCACCAGCGTCAGTTTTAGCCCTAACGGTCGCCTCTTAGCTTCGACTGGTTCTGACAAGACAATAAAACTTTGGCAAACAGACGGTACTTTACTAAGAACGATTGAAAAAGCACACGGTAGTTTGGTTAATCACGTCAGCTTTAGCCCAAACGGTCAAATATTAGTTTCGGCAAGCGATGACAAAACGGTAAAGCTTTGGAACTATCGCACCGGCAAGTTGCTGAAAACATTGAAACACAACGGAAAAGTTACCAGCGCCACTTTTAGCCCGGATGGTCGATTTTTAGCATCGGCGAGTGACGACAAAACAGTGACAATCTGGAACATGGCTTCCATGACAGTCGAGCAACCCTACAAAATCCTCAAGGGACACACTGGCAAAGTAACCAACCTCAATTTCAGTCCCGATAAGCAGTTGTTAGCTTCAGCAAGCGATGACAAAACAGTCAGGCTCTGGAACTACCAAACTGGACAAACGATCCGGGTTCTTCAGGGACACAGTGACTGGGTGTTTGGAGCGAGTTTTAGTCCGAATAGCCAGATGATTGCCTCTGCCAGTAATGACAATACAATGAGACTCTGGCATCGCAACGGGAAGCTGCTGAAAATTCTGCGGGGACATAGTGATGGGGTGACAAGTGTTAGTTTTAGCTCCGATGGTCAGACGATTGCTTCTAGTAGTTACGATAAAACTGTCAAATTCTGGCGGCTTAATGATATGTCGCGCACTGTTTTAAGAGGACATACGGATCAGATATATGATGTGAGTTTCAGTCCCGATGGTCAGATGGCTGCCTCTGCCAGTCAAGATAATTCAGTGAAGTTGTGGGACAGAAGCGGTTCTTTGATCGCTACGTTGAATGGACATAAAGATCGGGTCAATAGCGTGAGTTTTAGCCCTGACTCTCAGTTGATTGCTTCTGCTTCTCGTGACAAGACGTTGAAACTCTGGAATCGCTCGGGTACGCTTCTCAACCCCCTGAATGAGCCAAATAAGCACAGCGATTGGGTTTTGGATGTGGCGTTTAGTCCCAATGCCAAAATGATTGCTTCTGCTTCTCGTGATAAGACGGTAAAACTTTGGGATACTTCGGGCAATTTGATTAAAACTTTAACTGGGCATCGCGATCGCGTTAATGCAGTGGCTTTTAGCCCCGACGGGGAATTACTGGCGACTGCTAGCGACGATCATACGGTCAAACTCTGGACTGCCGAGGGAAAATATCTGCAAACCTTACCGGGACATAGTGGTTGGGTTTTGGATGTCGCTTTTAGCCCGGATAGTCAGCTAATCGCATCCGCGAGTTATGACAATACGGTTAAACTTTGGCGGCGCGATGGTTCTTTATATCGAACTTTGAAAGGGCATACGGATAGCGTTGCTCACGTTAGTTTTAGCCCGGATGGTCAAATTCTAGCCACGACGACCTGGGAAAACACGGTGCAATTGTGGCGACTGGATGACACGTTAATTAAAACGCTCCCAGGTCATAGCGATCGCGTTACCAGTGTGAGTTTCAGTCCAGATGGCAAGATTCTTGCTTCTGCCAGTAAGGACAAAACCGTGATGTTGTGGAATCTGGATCTCGATAATCTGCTGGCACGCAGTTGTAGTTGGGTGCAGGACTATTTAGAAAACAATCCCAAAGTCCGAGAAAGCGATCGCCTACTTTGTGATAATTAGTGGTTTTGGGTCATTCTATGATGAACCGCGTTGGCGAAGAGAGCGCCAAGGAAGAAAAATGAAAGAAGTTTATAAATAAATGAGAATTGCTAAATAACAAGCTGAAATGCTTAATGAGTAAGAGTTTTGGTGTACCCCACGCGAACGAAGATTGCTAGAGGAACGTGGGCAGTAGAAACTAGGGCTTTGAACTATAAACTAATGACTAATTGACTCATCTCTAACAACAATGGCAAACGTTCGCTTAGAAGGAATTACCCGAAAATTTAATAATGCTACTGCGATTGAGGATATTTCCTTCGAGGTGCCGGATGGGCAGTTCTGGGTGATGGTGGGACCTTCCGGTTGTGGCAAATCCACGATTTTGCGGACAATTGCGGGTTTGGACACGCAAAGTAGCGGCAATCTCTACATTGGGAATGTCCTGATGAATGAGATTCCTGCTAGGGCAAGAGATGTGGCGATGGTGTTCCAAAATTACGCCCTCTACCCGCACATGACCGTTGCTAAAAATTTAGCTTTTGGTCTACGGATGCGTGGAACTGACGCGAAAACGATGCAGGAACGAGTAGAGACGGTCGCGCGATCGCTCGATATCGCCCATCTCCTCGACCGCAAACCCAAGCAGCTATCGGGGGGACAACAGCAACGGGTGGCATTAGGGAGAGCGATCGCTCGTCAACCCCAAGTATTCTTACTAGATGAACCCCTCTCTAACCTGGATGCCCAGCTGCGAGACGATACCAGAGCAGAACTTAAGCAATTACACCAACAAGTGGGAATTACCACGATCTACGTCACCCACGATCAGGTAGAGGCGATGACCCTAGCAGATCGAATTGTGGTACTCAATCGCGGTCGGATTCAACAAATTGGCGACCCGCAAACAATTTATGCGCGACCGGCAAATTTGATGGTTGCTACATTCTTAGGCAATCCACCGATGAATATTCTCCACGCGACTTATACGGGTGAAGTTTTTCAGGTGGGGGATCAGGCTTTATCTTGTCCTCCAGCGCTTCAGGACAAGTTGCAACTCAGACAGGGACAGGGTATAGAGTTAGGGATTCGCCCAGAGCATATAACAACTAAAAATGAAAAATTAAAGATTAAAAACGAACAAGAACCCGAAGCCTTTGGTCGGGACGGGGTCTTGCCTCTACAGCACTCACTGCTGATGGTTGAGGTGAAGGTTGTAGAACCGCTGGGACGGGAGACACTGATTCGGGCGAATTTACCGGCGTCTGGGGTACCGATCAATATCCAGGCAGCTTCAGATTGGCGGGGTCATTCCGGCGATCGCATTTCTGTACAGCTCGACCTCAACCAGTTATTTGTCTTTGACCCCACCACGGGCGATGCTCTGTTTCCTTAAGAATTCGCGACTTGTTAACAGCTTTGGAAATGTTTCTCAACAACTTGCAATATTCTCTCAGCAGAACGACCATCGCCAAAGGGATTAATTGCCGTTGCCATTGCTTGATAAGCACTGCGATCGCTGAGGAGTTCTGTTGCCGCTGCAAGAATTTGATTGGGTTCTGTTCCTACTAATTTTGCAGTTCCCGCGGCTACCGCCTCTGGTCGTTCGGTGGTTTCCCTCAATACCAGTACCGGCTTCCCCAAACTCGGTGCTTCCTCCTGCAATCCTCCAGAATCAGTCAATACCAAATAACAGCGTTGAATCGCCCCCACCAGTTCGGCGTAATCTAACGGTTCTGTTAAGAAGATTCTGGGATGATTACCGAGAAGTTCTTGTAGCGGTTCTCTCACAGTCGGGTTGCGATGGAGCGGCAACAGTAATGCAGTATCCGAAAATTTATCTAATATTTGGAGAAATCCCTCCGCAATTCCCCGCAGGGGTTCTCCCCAGTTCTCGCGTCGGTGGACTGTTGCCAGTAGCGTGCGATATCCACTCCAGTCCAAACCGGGAATCGGGCAATCCGGCTGACTTTTTGCCACGGTTAATAAAGCATCGATGACTGTATTCCCAGTGTGGTGAACTTCGCCAGTGACGCCAGAACGTTGCAGATTTTCTACCGCTAGGGTTGTGGGGGCAAAATGCAGCTGAGTTAGCTGAGAAATTAATCGCCGATTGGCTTCTTCTGGGTAAGGATTAAAAAGCTCGTCGGTGCGTAATCCTGCTTCTACATGACCGACCGGAATTTTTTGATAAAACGCTGCTAAAGCTGCTGCAAAGGCTGTGGTTGTATCTCCTTGAACTACTACCAAATGAGGCTGTAACTGTTTAAATACAGTTTCCAATCCTCGCAAACTACGACAAGTAATATCTGTCAGAGTTTGTTGATGTTGCATAATTTCTAAATTTTGGTCGGCATTCAGCCCAAATAGCTGCATGACTTGCTCGACCATCTCTCGATGTTGACCCGTCAATATTACGTGAGTTTGAAAAGTTAGCGATTCCTGAAACTGTTGGATAACAGGTGCTAGCTTAATAGCTTCCGGACGGGTTCCCAGTGTGATGCAAACTTTGATAGGAGATGGCGGCATGGAAATTTAGCTTAATTGGGAATAATCGGGAGAGAAGCGCGATCGCACTTCTCTTCCCATCCTACGCTTGCCATTTTCCTACGAAAAGACCCGGCAGGTGCCGGGTCGCAGAACTCTTGCAGACAATAGACTAACTTATTAAAAGCGTTCACAGGCCATTCAAGAATCTAGATTGCAGGTTAGTGGGCAAGCTGCATAGACAGAAGTATGTAGCGGATTGGCTTCACCATGCAGCCAGTGCAACCAACGAACTTCTTGAGGATTAACACCCTTCAGCGTTAGCAATGCCGCACCAGCGACAACTGCCAAAATATTCCCGCCAATTAAAGCTCCAGCGACCAACAAAACTGCGCTAACCGGCAGTACAGATTGTAAAGCGATCGCTAACAAAGCGCCGACCGTAACCATCAAAACAACTAAGGGGAAACCCACCACCAGCAAGCAAACCCCTAAAGTAAAAGTCCAGATCAAAAAGCTCTTGACCATAGACAATGAATACACTTTTGCCAAACCTTGATTGTGACTTAATTGCACGATTTTTTCTCCTGATAGTCAAAGAACAAATTTATATGCGGAAAATGACTTTTAATCGATCCCCTAGTATCGACTAAGTGAAAATCAGTATAGTTAATCCTTTTCTTTAGATGAGCCGTTCTTAACCAAAATTTACAGTCAATCCAGAAGATTTATGGATGCGAAACTTTTCCAAATGCTCTATATTAGACTGCCTTATAAAACGACCATCATCCAAAAGATAGAAATTTGAGGAGGTTCTAGGTTTCAGTCTTTTCCAGCAATCGAGCAATTTTTTAGCCCAAGCAGTGGCATAGGGAAACGACCAAAGCCGCTTTCACTATGCTTAACATATCTTATGACTTTTAACGGGTATTCTCATAAACCAGCTCATCTAGGGCTAACGGGTAAACCGCCGCTAGACGGCTAAGTTGCCACTGCTGCTGTTTTGAGCTGGTAAGAGAATTTTTGGCGTTGAATGTTAGCGAACCAAAAGTTTTGGGAAAACTAGGAATAGGAGTTTTTAAGGCTCCTCAAATAAAAGCTGTGGCGTGTTCCACCGAATCGCTTTACGTCTTAAAAGAACGTATTCGCGGGCTATCCTTAGCTTTTTTTGTAACGATTCCTACAAATTTTCAATCAGTGGTAGTTGAAAGATGACAGAACCGCAGCGTCCGCCCATGTCACCACCGCCTCCACCCCGCGTTCCCCCACCACCCCCGCCAGGAATGCGACCTCCGGCTAGGGATACAGCTGCCACCGTTTCCACTCAGCAGCAGCCCATGCAAACGATGCAGATGACTGCGCCGCCTTCTCCCCATGCAGCGGCAAGTGCAGGGGCAGCTTCTGTATCTGCTCCACCGAAAGCGGCTCCTCCAGCAGCGGGGACAGGAGTTCGATCCCCTGCTACAGCTGCTTCGGCAGCATCAGCAACAGCAGCAACGGTGGTGGCTCGAACGGCTGCAAGGGGTCCAGGTCCTAGTCCCGGACAGCCCACCTTAAAGGAAATCGTCGTTAAAGCTCATGAAAACGGAATTTCCGACATTCATGCAGGTGTCGGTGAAATTCCTCGCTACCGCAAACGGGGCGACATGGAGATGACCGATTATCCGCAGACGGATGAAGCGACATTCATGAGCTGGTTGCGAGAGGTGATGACTGACGCTCAGATTCGGGAATTTGAAGAGCGCTTAGACTTTGACGGCGTTACCCAGTATGAATTCTCTCGCGCCCGGATTAATGTGTTTGGTTCGATGCGCGGTCCAGCGATGGTGATGCGATTGATTCCAAACAATATTCTGACTTTGGAGCAACTGCGGTTGCCAGAGGTGTTTAAGGATATTTCCCATTACCATAAGGGATTGATTTTGGTCACAGGCCCAACGGGTTCGGGTAAATCCACCACGATGGCTGCCATGATTGACTACATCAATAAGGAGATGGCAAAGCACATCATCACGATTGAAGACCCGATTGAGTTTGTTCATACGAGTCGCAAGTCGCTGATTAAGCACCGGGAAGTAGGGTTGAACACCTTAAAGTTCGACAATGCGCTGAAAGCCGCTTTGCGGGAAGATCCCGATCTGATTCTGGTCGGGGAAATGCGAGATAAAGAAACGGTTAACACTGCTCTCAAAGCGGCGCAAACGGGTCACTTGGTGATGGGGACGCTGCACACCAATAGCGCTGTGAAAACGATTGAGCGGATTCTCAATCTGTATTCAGCAGAAGAGCAGCATTCGATGAAAATAGCGATCGCTGAATCTCTGGTGGCGATCATTTCCCAAGGATTGTGCAAAACGACCGATGGCAAGCGTGCGGCTTTCCACGACATCCTGATTAATACCGAAGCAATCAAGGACTACATTAAGGAGGGTAAGTACGAAGAAATTACGGGAATCATGCTAGGCTCCAGCTTTGACGGCATGATGACAATGAACAAAGCCCTCCTCGACCTCTACCATGAGGGTCGAATCACCGAAGAGACTGCTCTGGAAATGTCGCCCACTCCGAATGAGATGGCTCAGTTCCTCCGAGGTCGGGTGTAACAATTAAAAATGTAAAATTAAAAATTAAAAATGGAAGAAGGGTTTCTTCTTTCATTTTTATTATTTTGGCGCTTTTTCTTGACTCAAGATCCACTCTCTCTTCCCCAGCTCTTTAAAGGTATTGCCCTGTTTACGCCAGGGGGAGACTTAATTTATTGCATCGATCCCCATAAGCAGAGCCACTGGCACCTACATCTGTGTGCTGGACTTCAAGAAATGCTGGGATTACCCGAACCTCCCCATTTTTTAGTGCCAGCTTATACCGCGACGATCGATCGGTGGCTCGATCCTTACACCCAGCAGTTACGAATTGCCGCTGAGGTTTATTTGCCGGTACGACGGCATCAGGCATTGCTGAATGGGATTTTCCAGAATAGCAACTTGCAAAATTGGCAGGTTGCTCCTTGGCCTTCAGAATTAGGCGATCCTATCGTATTAGAAACTTATCGTCACCAATTTCCCCAACTTTGGGAAAATCACGATTTGATTGTGCGCTTAGAACGCACGGGTTTCCAGCCTTCATTCCGCCCAGTTTCGACGCCTGGGTATGTTCTGCGCCTGTTTGTTTCCGGTCATAATGGCTCTACCGAACACACACTCCAAAGCCTGCATCAGTTGTTAGAGCAATCTCTGGGTCATCCTTACACTTTGAAAGTGATTGACATCTTCAAACATCCAGAACAGGCGGAGTCAAATCATATCTCTGCTACACCCACCCTTGTTAGAGTTTGGCCTGAACCTGTGCGACGGATTGTGGGAGATTTAGACAATATTGAGAGAGTCTTGCAGGTACTTGGGGCTGTAGATTACTGAGTAGAGGCACACGAGTGTCGTGTAATACTATTTCACCTGAAGGTCGCTACAAATATATTGCTGGAAGTGGCTGCTGACAAAATGCGATCGCTATAAGTCTTCTACAATCCAAAATCTAAACTCTCCATGTCTCGCCTCTTATTTTAATCAGCCGTAGGAATACAGACCTCTGGCGCACACAACCCCGGAAACTTCAAGGTTGTCACTTCCATCGTGGCGACATCGACACGACGGATAGCATGGTTATTAGTATCGGCAATGTATAAATGAGAGCCAATCGCACTCACTCCTGAAGGCTCAAAAAATTGGGTGCTGGTGCCTTGACCATCTTGGTTTCCTGCCGTCCCATCCCCCAAAACCGTGTTACAAATGCCGGTCTTCGGGTCAACTCGCTTAATTTTGTGGTTGTAGCTATCAGCGACCCAGAGGTAATTCTGAGCGTATTCAACGCCTAAACAATGCTGGAGTCGAACCTCAAAGCCTTTACCATCAATATCCCCAAACCCAAATAGCTCACCACTGCCACAAATTGTTCGCACCTGAGCCTTTTCACCCAATCCAATGCCACGGATTGAGCTAATTTCGCTGTCGGCAACGTATAACTCTTGTCCGTCGGTGGTAATGCCGCTGGGTTGAGAAAAGGCAGATTCGTCTAGATTCCCATCAACGCATGATTCTGCTCCAATCCCTGCGTAGGTACCAATGATGCCGTTTTCCAGCTGCATTTCCCAGATTTGGTGGACTCCTGCCATCGCAATAAACAAGCGATTTCCTACTTTTTCTAAATCCCAAGGAGAATTAAGAGGAGTTTCTCGTGCCGTACCCCTGTAGGAGCGAAGGTGATGGCTTTGTTCGCCAGTACCGGCAATTGTGTCAACCTTTTGATTCTTTAGATCGATCTGTCGCAGGGCATGATTTTCGGTATCGGCAACATAGAGAATGTCATTTTCTGCGTCGAGTGCCATACCTTGGGGAGCGAAAAATTGGGCATCTGTAAAGGAACCATCGGTTAAGCCTTGTTTGCCAGTACCAACGATCTGTAGCACTTGACCGGCAAGGGTAGCGATCGCAATCCGGTGATGTCCGGAGTCGGCGATGAACAGGCGATCGCGTGTTTCATCCGCTAACACTTTACCGGGAAAAGCCAGGGGTGTTACCAACGGTTGCCGCTGTTTTTCTAAAGTAAGGCTGAGTTCTTGAAAATTAATCGTTCCTCTCTCTTTGTGTTGTTGAATCAGCTGCAAAATCAGCTTCTCTACGACATCCCGATTTCCTTCCCCAGATACATAGCCGATGACGTAACCTTGGGGGTCAATCATCGTCAAAGTGGGCCATGCACGGACAGCATACTGACTCCAAATAGCAAAATTGCTATCGACGACGACTGGATGCTCAATGTCGTAGCGCAGAACTGCCTGACGAATGTTTTCAACTTCTTTTTCGTTGTCAAATTTGGCGGAGTGGACGCCAATCACCGTGAGGCTGTCTTTGTATTTCTGCTCCAGGTACTTCAACTTTGGCAGGACGTGCAGACAGTTGATGCAGCAATACGTCCAAAAGTCAAGAATTACCACTCTCCCTTTTAATTCACGTAAGGAAAGGGGACGATCTGTATTGAACCAGGTTTGGTTTTGGGGAAATTCTGGCGCTCTAACACGGGGCGTCATCATGTCTCCTTTTTCACTAACCGCGATGGGAACAGAGCGCTCCTCAAGAAGGATGTTGTAAAGCCGATACTGTTCGGTTAAAGATGAATCGGTGGGAATTTTAGATATTTAGAGACGCATTCGCGAAGCAGCACGGTAAGCCTGGGGCTTTCAGAGAATCAATATCCATCTATGCTACTAGGGGCAAGGACAAAGCCCGTGCCCCTACATCTGTTGTTGAGACCGATTTATGGATTCCTGAGCAATCTCTAAGGCGTTGCAGCTTCCCCTAGCTGAGCATCCTCTGGATTTTCCGCTGTTGGGACTTCTAGTTCCGGTGTTGCCGGTTTTGATTTTTGGAAGAAACGGCTGGGGATATCTGGCTCAGATGGAGCTTGGATAATCCGCAACGGTGGAGCCGCAGCAGGTTTAGGAATCAATACGTCCTTGATATCGGCTTTTGGTTTTGCTTGAGCGAAGGTTGGGGATGATTGAGCTGATTGGGTTGTCTCTTCAGTCTTCTGCTGTACAGAATCTGTTGGCTGAGGCGAGGACGGTGGTTGTAGCAAATCTGGTTGAGCAGGTACTACCTGAAGCGGCTCTTCTGGCGCTGGCGATGGGACTATTTCCGGTAAGGCTGGCGGTAAATTGCGCGTAGGAGTATCAACACCTGCATCTGGACGCCGGAAGCGATTGAAGAATCCGCCTTTGGGTTTCTCTACCTGCTTTGGCGCTGGGGACGCTGGGGGCGTAGATGGAACCGTTTCTACTTCAGGACTTGCTTCTGGACTTGGCGTTATCTCTGGTAAAGTCCCTGGTTGAGGAATCTTTTCTGGGGGTATGGCTAAGGAAGAAGGCTCCTCAATTGCCTCAGGCACTGGCAGTGCAGGTGGTGGGCTAACTGGAGCCTCTGAACGCCGAAAACGATTAAAGAATCCGCCTTGGGGTTTTTCTAACTGTTTTGTCGCTGGGGGTGCCTCGGCTGGCTTGGCTGGCTCAACTTCAGAGGACGTCGGTTCTTCTTTACTCAGCTGCGGCGCTGGTGTTTCTTCAACGGCAGGAGGCGCTAACGGTTCCGGTGTCGGCGTCGGCGTCGGCGTGAAAGATGGCTCAGGGGTTGCTGTCGGCACTGGCGTCTTACCACTGTAGTTGGGGTTTACAATCCCGCGAGCAGCAGTCGCCGAGAGTTCCCCGCGTACCAATTTGGCAAGGGTATCTTTGCCTTTCGGTTCGTAGGTAATCAGCCGCACGGTGTTGTTGAAGACGTTTGTGACTGGATTTCCCTGTTCATCTAAAAATTCCAGTTGTACCCAGTTCTTCCCTGAGTTAAAGCCTTTGAGATAAAGGGGTTGCCATCTGTCCATGACAAAGCTTTGACCGTTTACGGTAACGCGAACTCGCCAGTCGGCAATTTCGTCGTCGGGATTGGACTGGGCGACCAAGTGCAGGGGGGCGTTAGTCAGGTAGAAGTCAAGCATAATTGGCTCGGCTCCATAACTGCCCGTGGGGCGGCTATAGGTCAACAGAGGCTGCCCTGGATCGGGGTTGTTGTCCGTTGTCTTGGTGAAAAGGTGAAAGGTTGTTTGGGCGTAAGCACCTTCGTTTTTGAAGCTCTCATGCCAGGGGCGGGAGGCAAAAACTCGCAGGGTGTGAGTTCCGGGAGCTAAATCTTCAAAGACTAGAGGCTGTTCTAAGTCATAAACGGCTTTGTAGGGCTGGTTGTCCAGGATGACATGTAAATGGGGGCCGAGACCGAGTTGGGGGTCTTTGAAGATGGGTAGATCCCGAACTTGGAGCCGCACTGCCACTGTTGTGTCTTGAAGAACTTCATCAGCTTGGGGACTGAGGATGGTGACTTGAGGCTGATAACTCTCCAACGCTGGGCGCAGCTGTTGAATGACCTCGGGGGGAGATACCTCTGAGATTTGCCCAGAGGTTAGAGAAGATGAGGGTTTGGAGGTACCTGATGGGGTCGTCAGGGCGCGATCGCCACAACTGACTAAACTTCCTACCAAAACAGTTGCCATCAGTAACGAAACTATCGTTCTTAGAGGGTTCCACCGGCGATTCATGCCCAACACGCACTCCTACTCCTTCCGCGACCAACATCAAAAATCAAGACCTGTCCATAGGGAACTATAGCCCAAAAGCATCAACTACACCCTCGCAATGCCGTGAATTTCAGGCTCTGGCAACCCAGAAGACACGGATTTTAAATGAGCTAATCGTTGCGTTTTGTTAACTAAATTTAATCCCTCTTGACTTTTTAACACTAAATATGGAGGTGCAAGCTAAGTTGCATCAATACTTGACCAAATTTGAATTATTGTTAAGTGGCTCGAAATACCCAGTAAACCTAGTCCTATCATCTACAAAGATAGAGGGTGTGGTTTTACAACCCTTCCCTCTCAGCGAACCCTTTAAAACGGGTATTCCATAAATTGGGGAAAGTAGTTCTTCAAAGAGCCTGCTTTCCTACCCATTAAAATCTAATTTTCTAATGGGACAGAACTCGTTCCTTGTCTAGAGAGAGGAGAGTCCTCATGACAATCAGTCCTCCGGAGCGAGAGGAGAAAAAAGTAAGGGTTGTTGTCGATAAAGATCCAGTGCCTACTTCCTTTGAGAAGTGGTCGCAGCCGGGTCATTTTGACCGCACCCTTGCTAGAGGTCCAAAAACCACCACGTGGATTTGGAACCTTCACGCCCTCTCGCATGATTTCGATAGTCATACCAGTGACTTAGAAGACGTATCTCGGAAAATTTTTGCCGCGCACTTTGGTCACTTAGCCGTGATCTTCATCTGGCTAAGCGGTATGTATTTTCATGGCGCTAAGTTTTCAAACTACGAAGCTTGGCTAGCTAATCCTTTAGGCGTCAAGCCTAGCGCTCAAGTCGTTTGGCCTATCGTTGGTCAAGATATTTTGAATGCCGATGTGGGCGGTGGCTTCCACGGGATTCAAATCACCTCCGGCTTGTTCCAGGTTTGGCGGGCAGCTGGCTTCACAAACACATTCCAGCTGTACTGCACTGCCATCGGTGGCTTGGTAGCAGCAGCTCTGATGCTGTTTGCTGGCTGGTTCCACTATCACAAGCGGGCTCCCAAACTGGAATGGTTCCAGAATGTAGAGTCAATGCTAAACCACCACCTAGCTGGGTTGCTGGGTCTGGGGTGCTTGTCTTGGGCCGCTCACCAAATTCACGTGGCGCTGCCCACCAACAAGCTCCTGGATGCAGGAGTTGCCATCAAAGATATTCCGCTGCCTCATGAGTTCATCTTGAACCGTGACTTGATGGCCCAACTGTATCCCAGCTTTAACCAAGGGTTGACGCCATTCTGGACTTTGAATTGGGGCCAGTATGCTGACTTCCTGACGTTCAAAGGCGGTTTAAATCCCCAGACAGGTGGATTGTGGCTGTCAGATACGGCACACCATCACCTAGCCTTGGCAGTACTCTTCCTGATCGCCGGTCATATGTATCGGACGAACTGGGGGATTGGTCACAGCATTAAGGAAATTCTAGAGAACCACAAAGGTCCCTTCACAGGCGACGGTCATAAGGGTCTCTATGAAAACATGACCACATCCTGGCACGCGCAGTTGGGAACCAACCTTGCCATGCTGGGTTCTGTGACCATCATCGTGGCTCACCATATGTACGCGATGCCTCCGTATCCGTACCTTGCCACTGACTACGCTACTCAGTTGTCCATATTCACTCACCACATGTGGATTGGGGCATTCTTGATCGTTGGCGGAGCGGCTCACGCTACCATCTTTATGGTGCGGGATTACGATCCGGTAGTGAACCAGAACAACGTGCTGGATCGGGTGATTCGTCACCGGGATGCAATTATTTCCCACCTCAACTGGGTTTGTATCTTCCTAGGCTTCCACAGCTTTGGCTTGTACATCCACAACGACACGATGAGTGCTTTGGGTCGCCCCCAAGATATGTTCTCGGATACGGCGATTCAGTTGCAGCCGGTGTTTGCTCAGTGGGTGCAAAACCTGCACACTCTGGCTCCTGGTGGCACAGCTCCTAACCAGCTAGAACCAGTAAGTTATGCCTTCGGCGGCGGGATCGTTGCTGTAGGCGGTAAGGTGGCGATGATGCCAATCGCGCTGGGTACGGCGGACTTCATGATCCACCATATTCACGCTTTCCAAATTCACGTCACTGTTCTAATTCTGCTGAAAGGCTTCTTGTTTGCCCGTAGCTCTCGTCTGATTCCAGACAAGATGAATTTGGGCTTCCGCTTCCCTTGCGACGGTCCCGGTCGTGGTGGTACCTGCCAGGTCTCTGGTTGGGACCATGTATTCCTGGGTCTGTTCTGGATGTTCAACACCATTGCGATCGCGGTTTACCACTTCAGCTGGAAAATGCAATCCGATGTGTGGGGCACAGTCAATGCTGATGGAACGGTGGATCATATCACCGCAGGCAACTTTGCGATGAGTGCCATCACTATCAATGGCTGGTTGCGTGATTTTCAATGGGCACAAGCTGCTCAAGTAATTCAGTCTTACGGTACAGCCCTCTCAGCCTACGGTCTGCTGTTCCTGGGCGCTCACTTTGTGTGGGCATTCAGCCTGATGTTCCTATTCAGCGGTCGTGGCTACTGGCAGGAGTTGATTGAGTCGATTGTTTGGGCTCACAATAAGTTGAAGGTTGCCCCTTCTATTCAGCCTCGCGCTCTGAGCATCATTCAGGGTCGGGCCGTTGGGGTAGCTCACTTCCTCCTGGGCGCGATCGTCACGATATGGGCGTTCTTCGAGGCGCGAATCCTTTCAATAGGATGATTTAAGCCTGAGTAACGAGTGCTGAGTAAAGAGTATGATGCTCTGAGTCCTCAGCACTCAGCACTGATAATTGAGGAGACTATGGCGACAAAATTCCCCAAATTTAGCCAAGACCTCGCTCAGGACCCGACTACACGTCGGATCTGGTACGGGATTGCAACGGCTCACGACTTTGAAAGCCATGATGGCATGACGGAAGAAAATCTTTATCAAAAGATTTTCGCTACTCACTTCGGTCATGTGGCAATTATCTTCCTGTGGGCCTCTAGCCTCCTGTTCCACGTCGCCTGGCAAGGTAATTTTGAACAGTGGATTAAAGATCCGTTGAATGTGCGTCCTATCGCTCACGCGATTTGGGACCCCCACTTTGGTCAACCGGCAGTAGATGCCTTTACTCAAGGTGGTGCGACTTTTCCAGTGAATATTGCCTACTCAGGTGTTTACCACTGGTGGTACACCATCGGTATGCGGTCAAATAATGATCTGTACCAAGGTGCAGTGTTCCTAATTGTCCTGTCTGCAGTCTTCTTGTTTGCAGGCTGGCTGCACCTACAGCCCAAGTTCAGTCCTAGCCTTTCTTGGTTCAAGAGTGCCGAGCCTCGGCTGAACCACCACCTGGCAGGTCTGTTTGGCGTTAGCTCCTTGGCTTGGGCAGGTCACTTGATTCACGTTGCGATTCCCGAATCTCGCGGTCAGCACGTAGGTTGGGATAACTTCCTGACAACGCTGCCTCACCCCGCAGGCTTGGGACCGTTCTTCACCGGCAACTGGGGCGTCTACGCTGAGAACCCAGAGGCTGCTGGTCATGTGTTCGGTACCTCTCAAGGTGCAGGAACAGCGATTCTGACGTTCTTGGGTGGCTTCCATCCCCAGACACAATCGCTGTGGCTGACGGATATGGCTCATCACCACTTGGCGATCGCAGTCATCTTCATCATCGCCGGTCATATGTACCGGACTAACTTTGGGATTGGTCACAGCATCAGAGATATGCTGAACGCCAAAAACTTCTTTGGCACCAAGACTGAAGGTCAATTCAACCTACCTCACCAAGGGTTGTACGACACCTACAACAACTCTTTGCACTTCCAGTTGTCTATACACCTGGCAGCGCTGGGAACTGCTACTTCCCTGGTAGCGCAGCACATGTATGCGATGCCTCCCTATGCATTCATCGGGAAAGACTTCACAACTCAAGCAGCGCTCTACACACACCACCAGTACATTGCTGGTTTCCTGATGCTGGGAGCATTTGCCCACGCAGGTATCTTCTGGGTACGTGACTACGACCCAGAACAAAATAGAGGTAACGTCCTCGATCGAGTACTCCAGCACAAAGAAGCGATCATCTCGCACCTGAGCTGGGTCTCCCTATTCCTAGGCTTCCACACCCTAGGTCTGTACGTCCACAACGATGTTGTGGTTGCCTTCGGGACTCCCGAAAAGCAGATTCTGATTGAGCCGGTATTTGCCCAGTTCATTCAGGCTTCTCACGGAAAAGTCCTCTACGGCTTGGATACTCTCCTGTCTAATCCTGATAGCGTTGCCTCAATGGCTGGTGGGCCTTGGCTTCCCGGTTGGCTCGATGCTATCAACAACGGTACGAACTCTCTGTTCTTGACAATTGGCCCTGGCGATTTCTTGGTTCACCACGCATTCGCCCTCGCCATCCACACCACCACCCTGGTTTTGGTCAAGGGTGCGTTGGATGCTCGTGGCTCCAAGCTGATGCCCGATAAAAAGGACTTCGGCTACGCCTTCCCTTGCGACGGCCCCGGTCGTGGCGGTACTTGCGAACTCTCCGCGTGGGATTCCTTCTACCTCGCTGCGTTCTGGATGCTGAACACCATTGGTTGGGTAACCTTCTACTGGCACTGGAAGCATCTGGGCATCTGGCAAGGCAACGTGGCTCAGTTCAATGAGTCTTCTACTTACCTCATGGGCTGGCTGCGCGACTACCTCTGGCTGTACTCCGCTCAGTTGATCAACGGGTATAACCCCTACGGCATGAATAACCTGGCGGTTTGGGACTGGATGTTCCTGTTCGGACACCTAGTTTGGGCTACTGGTTTCATGTTCCTGATCTCTTGGCGTGGTTACTGGCAAGAGTTGATCGAAACCCTTGTCTGGGCACACGAGCGCACTCCTCTGGCGAACTTAGTTCGTTGGAAGGACAAGCCGGTTGCTATGTCCATCGTCCAAGGTCGCGTGGTTGGTCTAGCTCACTTTGCAGTTGGCTATGTCTTGACCTACGCCGCGTTCCTGATTGCCTCTACTGCTGGTAAATTTGGTTGATCTCCTGTAGTTCGCTGGATCAATGCATTTTAGGTAATTAAAACAAAATCCCCTGCCTTCTGGTAGGGGATTTTTTTATAAGGTTGTTTTGGCTAAAACTCTCAAGGAAAATGTAGCTTAAAATGGCGAAGTATTTTATATAAAATGTCTAATAAAATAGCAACTGTGAGTAACTTAAACATTAATGGCATCACCCATGAGCTAATAAAGATTCAAGAGCAAAATAGTAATTGTAGTTTATGGCAATTTAGAAGCTTAGTCAGCGCTAATCAATATCTTCGGCTATATAAAATTTTTTTAAAATATGTTCCTAAAGAAAGTGAAGTATTAGATTGGGGTTGTGGGAACGGTCATTTTTCTTATTTCTTAGTAAAGGCTGGCTATAAAACCTCTGGATTTGCTTTTGAGGACTTTTGTGTTCGGGAAACTCCAAACAGCTCAACTTATGAATTTAGAAAAGGGAGTGCTGAAGATCCAACAGCCATTCCCTATCCAGATAATAAATTCAATGCAATCGTATCTGTAGGGGTTTTAGAGCATGTCAGAGAGACTGGAGGAAATGAAATTACCAGCTTACGGGAAATCTTCCGTTTGCTCCAACCAGGTGGCGTTTTTATCTGTTACCATTTTCCGAATCAGTTTAGTCTGATTGAAGCGATCGCTTCCCGGTTGCCTAACAAATATCATCATCAATATCGTCATACTCGCCAGTCAATCAAAACGCTTTGCCAAGAAACCGGATTTGAGGTTCTAGAAGTCCAGCGTTATGGTTTTCTACCCAGAAATATGTGGGGCGTATTTCCCAAAGCAATCGGAAATTTCCCACTGCTGGCATGGAGCTGGGATTTTTTAGATGACATTTTGGCATATCCTTTCTCTGTAGTCTGTCAAAACTACTTGTTTGTCGCTAGAAAACCCTTGGCAAAATCCTCTGAATGATGATCGCAAGCCTTTGGTAGCAGCGTACAAAGCGATCGCTCTTTTAGGGTGACTAAAACGCGATCGCCCAAATATCCCCTTTCCATCAAAAGCGCTGACCCGTGGTTACTTCAAGTCGGACTTCTCCCTGGTCGCTAATGCCTAAATCGCTGCGAATTAAACCAAACGGGGACTTGATCCGCAATCCTAACCCGTAACCAAAACCACTCCCCGGTTTGCCGCGCAGCAAACCCGGTTGCCCAAGCACCGTGTCACCAGACCCCAAATCTGAGCCGTAGTCAGCAAAGACAACCCCTCCCAGCCACTGCAAAATCGGGAAGCGATATTCTATTGAAGCTAAGGCATAACTGCGACCGCTAGCGACTTTACCAGAACCATAGCCGCGCACAGAATTGAATCCGCCAAGATTAAACGCCTCAGTCGGAGGAAATTCGCCAAGTATCGTCCCAGTTTGCAAATTTAAAGCCACCATTTCTGGATTTTCGGTTTCCCTACCCTTGCCAATCCAGCTGACTGGGACATATTGAATATAATTCGCTCGCACTCGGTTACTCAAAATACTGCCCAACCCAATCGGAATCGACTGTTCCGTGGTCAGGGTTAGCAGCGAACCCTGAGTCGGATTGGAACGGCGATCGCGCCGATCTCTCGCCACGCCGAACGACACCGTTACCAAGTCATCAATGCCAGTTTTGCTGACAGATAAGGGAGTTCCCAATTCATCCACCCGTGCAATATTGAAATCAGCATCGCGGGTACTAATCCGGGTGTAGTTCAAACCCAACGATCCATCCCAGCCATTGAAAGAACGCAACACCGCCACACCGCCGCCAAATCGTCCTTCCCGTGTACTATCGCCATTGGGCAACTCGATTTCATCGGTGAAGGTGCGGGAATAATCCCGATTGCGAAACGCTCTAACGCTATATCCCAAGCGGTTTGGCTCCCCAGCCCGATAAGGGCTGGTAAACTGGGTATTAAACTGGACATCCTTACCACTCACCTGAAGTTTGGCAGCTAAGCGATCGTTGACACCGTTGATATTGGCGTCTCGATAGCTTACCGAACCGTAAAGCCCGATGTCGCCGCTATTGCCACCCCCTAATGTGATAGAAGGAAAGCGATTCTCCTGGATGTCATAGATGATGTTAACCCCGTCGGTGGCTTCCTCCACAACAACATTGACATCCTCAAAAGACTCTAATCGCCTCAATCGCTGCAAGTCTTCCTGAAGCAAATCCTCACGAAATACCTCACCCGGCTTGAGTTTCAGTTCGCCAATAATAAAATCTTTTTTGGTGCGACTGGGTATCGGTCGATTCTGGTTATCGACTGACTCCCCTTTGTTATTAACAAAGCGGATCTGCACATCTTTGACAATTCTGGAGGCAACCTCAGCAGTCTGGACGCCCTCCCCACTGGACACTGGCGGTATCGTTTGTGGCAGATAATCACCGTATTTGGCATCATATTCAACAACAGGAATGGGATTTGCTGTCTGAGCCAATCCTGGCGTCACCTGGGTTACGGCTGGAGTCGCAGCATCCTCAATGGGTGCCGATGTCGCCATATCGCCCGAAGTCGTCTGGGCAGGGGGTGGGGAGGATGCGATCGCTCCTTTTGTTTCCCAGATTCCCAGCGTTGCCACAATCAAAATTGCAAATGTTTTAAGACCCATAAAATTAGCTTAATCGGCTGGCTACCATTGTGCTTGGCTCATTGGCTTGTATCCTTGGCTAGGACTGGCTTTTGAGGCGGGCAACAGACGGATCTATTGCAGATATCAAGTGAAATGGTATCAGTAACAACCAAGTAAACGTCAAGGATATGAGTATTCAACAGGCATTTAACACAGCAGCAACTGAGTACGACAAGCTCCGACGCACCCTGATTCCCTGTTTTGATGACTTTTACCAAACAGCCATTCAGGTTATCCCATTTGACCGCACAGCAGCCCTAAACGTTCTCGATTTAGGTGCAGGGACCGGACTTTACTCAGGCATGGTTCAGGCAGTGTTTCCGAATGCTGAATTTACACTGCTGGATCTCGCGACTGAGATGTTAGAGCAAGCAAAGGCTCGATTCCAGCAGATGGGCAAATCTCCCAAAATATGGATTGGAGACTACGTTAAGACAGATTTGAGCGATTCCTATGACCTGATTATCTCCGGCTTATCGATTCATCATCTGTCTGATTCAGAGAAGCAGCATCTTTATCAACGAATTTACGATGCGCTCAAACCTGGAGGGATGTTTGTCAACGCCGATCAAGTTTTAGGCAGAACACCCCAACTGGAGCAATTTTATCAACAACAATGGCTGAATACCGTGCGCGATCGCGGGATCTCCGAGGAGCATCTCCGAGCCGCTCAACATCGGATGACCTACGATCGTCTAGCACCTCTCGACGCTCAAATCCAATGGTTGGAAGCAGCCGGTTTTCAGAACGTAGACTGCTGGTATAAGCATTACAGCTTTGCCGTGTTTGGTGGATCTCGTTCTGCTGAGTCGGAGCCAGAGATACAACCACCCACCATTCAAACACAACGGTTAACCCTCCGTCCTTTCACCTTGCCAGATGCTCCTGATGTGCAACGCTTCGCCAGCGCCCGCGAAATTGCTGATACAACACTAATTCCTCATCCTTACGAAGATGGGATGGCTCAAGCGTGGATTAAGGCTCATTCGGCAGCATTTAAGGAAAAGAAAGCCATCACGCAAGCGATCGCGTTGCGGGAAACTGGAGAACTCTGTGGGACGGTTAATCTGATGATTGATGCCAAACAGAACAATGCGGAGATCGGTTACTGGATTGGCAAGCCCTACTGGGGACAAGGCTACTGTACTGAAGCAGCAAAAGCTCTACTGCAATACGGCTTCGAGGAGCTTAAATTGCACCGCATTCATGCGTCTCACTTTTCGCGAAATCCAGGTTCGGGACGAGTCATGCAAAAACTTGGGATGCAGTATGAGGGATGTCGCCGTCAACATTTACGAAAAGGAGAAACCTTTGAAGATATCGAACAATACGGCATCTTGAAAAGTGATTGGCAGCAAATGATTGGTCAAAATTACTAACTGCTTACCTAAAAATGCAGAAAAAAACCGGCTATGGCACAACCATCTTTACCAAAAATTATCATCTTCGACACCACCATGCGGGATGGAGAACTTGCGCCCGGTATCAAAATGGATATTCATCAAAAAGTCCAGCTTGCCAAGCTTCTAGAGGAGATGCGGGTTGATGTAATTGAAGTGGGATATCCAGGGGCTATCCAGAAAGACTTTGATGAAATTTTTCTGGTTTCCCAGCAAATTAAACAGTCTACAATTTGCGGATTAGCAAACTCTAAACCGAATGAAGTGATGGACGTTGCCTTAGCAATTAAACTAGCGGTACGAGGCAGAATTCACATTTACACCCAAGTTAATTTGAAGCATCAATCAACTTGGGCTGAAGAACAAACTTTAGAAGCGATACACGATTCTATTGGACTTGCCAGAAATTACTGCGCGGATGTAGAGTGGAGTGCCTTTGACGCTCCTCGAAGCCAGCCGGATTTTCTTTGCAAAGCAATTGAAACAGCCATCAAAAGCGGTGCCAGAACAATCAGTATCCCTGACAGCCTTGGTTTATCATCGCCAATAGAATTCTCAGGGTTGCTGAATATGCTCTTTAATCGGGTGTCAAATATCGATCGGGCTACGATTTCTGTCCACTGTCATGATGATATGGGATTAGCAGTAGAAAACTCAATCGCAGCTCTCAGTTGGGGTGTCAGGCAAATTGAATGCTCGATTAACGGACTGGGAGCAAGGAAAGGGAATGCTGACTTGGGAGAAGTCATAAAGGCAATTATCAATCATCCAAATTATAGCGTTGATGTTGAAGAATCTTTAATAGATCGAGCCTCGGAGTTAGTTACTAAAATCTCCGAATCTGTAAAGTGAAAATAAAGTTATTCGTTAATTATTTTAATTTCAATATCTAAAAATATTTACCGATAAACATTCTATAGATAATCAGCGTAAGCTAACTATTTTAATGCAGAAAAAATAAACCTAGCTAAAATATAAGTTATTTTTTTAAGTATTATATTATGTATAAACAAAAAACTATCAGAAGAGGATATGGCAACAATAATCAATGAAGGGGGCGGGAAAATATTTTTATAAAAATAGCAACCCTTACTTACTGGAAAGTTGAGGTTTAAGGCAAGAATGCCCCAAACGGCTTTTTCTCGGAATTTAATAATTTATTTCTAACAACACTGACAAATAGCAGTTATAAGTTGATGAGTATTAACCGCGATCGCAAGCAGCTGTCAGTAAACTGCGAAAAGTTATAGACTGAGTACCAAATGGACGGGCAGAGTAAAAATATGATGCTGCCTACTTTAGAGATCGTATTGCTAGGTGGCTTTCGCCTAACTTATGACGAAAAGCCGGTGACAGACGTGAGCGGGGAGAGATCGCAATCGTTGCTGGCATATCTGGTGCTGCACAGAGGCACGCCTCAGCCTCGTCAGCGGCTGGCTTCCCTGTTTTGGGCTGACTCAACAGACGAGCAAGCCCGAACGAACCTAAGAAGAGAACTGCACCACTTACGGCGGGTTTTGCCGGACGCGGATCGATTCATTGAAGTAGATACAAAAACGCTACAGTGGCGCTCAGATGCACCTTTTACGTTAGATGTTGCAGAGTTTGAGCGGACAGTGGCTCAAGCGGAGGAGGCAGAACGAGCGGCTGACCGGAAAACCGTCCGAACCCTGTTAGAGCAGGCGGTAGCCCTCTATCAGGGGGATTTACTGCCCAACTGTTACGACGAATGGATTTTTCCAGAACAGGAACGACTGCGACAAATTTTTATCCAAGGATTGGAATGGTTGGTTCGCCTGTTAAAGGAGCAACGGGATATCCGGACGGCGATGCGCTATGCCCAGCAGTTGTTAGAAGTTGACTCGCTCAACGAAGCAACTTATGGTGACTTGATGCAACTGCACGCGCTTAATGGCGATCGCGCGAGTGCCTTGCGAATCTACCACCGTTGCATGACTCTTTTACGGGAAGAATTGGGTATCGATCCCAGCCCGATTACCCGCGACCTCTACGATCGCCTGCTGAATGAAGATTCTGAAGGGATAAGCAGTCGAGAAAAAAGCTTTGAATTACTCAATACAAATTCTGAATTAAATACACCCCCTCAAAACGACAGGCAACCTCGTTGCGATTGGGGCGAAATCATCGATGTAAGCCTATTTTACGGACGGACAGAAGAGCTAAACACGCTCAAGCAGTGCATTTTACAGTATCGCTGTCGGCTAGTTGTCTTATTAGGCATGGGTGGAATTGGAAAAACTGCCTTGTCCGCCAAACTATCGCAGGAAATCCAGGGAGAATTTGATTTTGTAATTTGGAGATCGCTACGAAATGCTCCCACCCTAGAAACTCTTTTGCACGACTCGATCTCTTTTCTGTCGGAACAACAAGAGACAGGCAGTGAGCTTGAACGACTGATATATTGGCTGCGAAATTCTCGCTGCCTAATCGTTCTAGACAATGCAGAAACCCTTTTTCAGGTCAGTTGTCCGGGGCAGTATCGTCCGGGATATGAAGGCTACGGGGAACTGCTGCGAGCGATCGCAGAAACCGCCCATCAAAGTTGCCTAGTGCTGACCAGTCGGGAGAAGCCTGCTGAGGTGGGCATCTTAGAAGGTGTAGTTGATGGGAATTCAGCTTTACCTGTGCGAACCTTGCAACTGAGCGGCTCGCCAGAGGCAGCGCAAGCACTCATTCAAGCAAAAGGATTGATAGGAACTGAAGCACAGCAACAGCATTTGTGTCAGTTCTACGGCTGTAATCCTTTGGCATTGAAGATTGTTGCCACTTCCATTCAAGATGTTTTTGATGGCAAGATCCAAGATTTTCTCGCTCAAAATACCACGATTTTTAATGGGATTCACAGACTACTAGACCAGCAGTGTCAGCGTTGCTCTCCCCTAGAAAAAACAATTATGTTTTGGCTTGCCATTAATCGAGAATGGACAACCTTCTCGGAATTGGCAGAGGATATCGTTCCCACCGTTTCTCGTGCAGACCTACTAGAAGCATTGGGTTCTCTCAGTTGGCGATCGCTGATCGAAAAGCAGTCAGGCAGCTATACCCAGCAACCTGTGGTGATGGAGTACATCACTGAGCGATTGATTGCCCAAGTCTGTGAAGAAATTCAACATTTAGAAGTCGGAAATGGGGAATTGCTAGCCGAAAACCAGACACCCCTAATTTCCATTTTGCACAGCCACGCCTTGCTCAAGCCTCAGGGCAAAGATTACATCAGAGAGATTCAGAGTCAACAAATTGTTAAACCCGTTTTAAACACTTTAATTACCCGATTGTATGGGCAGTACAACGTTGAGCGGCAGCTGACTCAACTGCTTTCAAAACTGCGAAATGAAAGGTCGCGAAAACCCGGATATGCAGGTGGCAATATCCTCAATCTGCTGGTTCAATTGCAAAAAGACTTAACAGGTTATGACTTCTCCCATCTCACCCTCTGGCAGGCTGATTTACGAGAAGTGAATTTACATCAGGTCAATCTTGCTGATGCCGACCTGTCAAAAACGGTGTTTACAGAACCCTTGAGCTTTGCCCTTGCCGTTGCTTTTAGCCCCGACGGACAACTTCTAGCGACTGGGGATACTAACCGCGAGGTGCGGGTGTGGAGAGTAGCAGATGGGAAAAATTTACTGACCTGCCAGGGACATACCAATTGGGTTTGGTCGGTTGCTTTTAGTCCTCAAGGTAATATCCTGGCGAGTGGCAGCGATGATAAGACTATTAAATTGTGGGATCTCAAGACAGGGAAATGTCTCCAGACTTTGCAAGAACACGCCCACCAAGTCTGGTCGGTCGCCTTTAGTCCGGACGGTCAAACCTTAGCCAGTGGGAGTGAGGATCGAACGGTCAAGTTGTGGGATGTCAAGTCAGGACAGTGCTGTAAAACGCTTCAGGGTCACGAAAATTGGGTGCGATCGGTAGCGTTCAGTCCTGACGGAAAAACCTTAGCGACTGGCAGCGACGATCGGACGATTAAACTGTGGGATCTCAAAACCAGTCAATGCTACCAAACCCTGCAAGGACACGCCGAGCGAGTTTGGTCGGTCGCCTTTAGCCCGGATGGTCAAACCTTAGCCAGCAGTAGTAGCGATCGCACCATTAAACTTTGGAATTTTAAGACGGGTGAATGCAGCCGAACTCTCAAAGGGCATGGAAACTGGGTGCGATCGCTTTCTTTCAGTCCGGATGGTCAAACGGTAGCCAGTGGCAGCGAAGACCGCAGTGTGAAGCTGTGGCGAGTTCGGACTGGGGAATGCTACCAAACATTATGGGGGCACCAAAATTGGGTGCGGTCGGTGGCGTTCAGCCCGAATGGAGAAATCCTCGCAAGCGGTAGCGGCGATCATACCGTTAAGTTGTGGCACGCCCCTACAGGTAAATGTCGCAGAACGCTACAGGGTTATGCGAACCGAGTGCGATCGCTGGCATTAAGTCCGGATGGTCGCATTTTGGCAAGTGGGAACGACGATCGCACCGTTAAATTGTGGGATCTGGGCACCGGGAAATGCGTTCAAACCTTGCAAGGTCACACTAGCTCAGTTTCGGCTGTTGCTTTTAGCCCAGATGGTCAGACTCTCGCTAGTGGGAGCGGCGACCAAATGGTGAAGCTTTGGGATCTTGACACCGGACGTTGTCGCCAAACCTTGCAAGAGCATACTTGCGGGATTTGGTCAGTTGCCTTCAGCCCCGATGGTCGAACCCTTGCCAGTGGCAGCGATGACCAGACGGTGAAGCTTTGGGACGTGCAGACGGGACAATGCCAACGTACCTTGCAGGGACACGCCAGTTGGGTTTGCGCGATCGCTTTCAGTCCGGATGGTCAGACTCTGGCGAGTGGCAGTTACGACCAAACGGTGAAACTTTGGGATGTCCAAACAGGACAATGCTCTCAGACATTCCAGGGACATACCAATTGGGTTTGGTCAGTTGTCTTTAGCCCAGATGGTCAAACCTTGGCGAGTGGAAGTGGCGACCACAGTATTAAGTTATGGGACGTGCGGACAGGAGAGTGCCGACGCACCTTGGCAGGACATACCAGCCGAGTTTGGTCAGTTGCCTTTAGTCCAGATGGTCAAATCCTTGCCAGTGCCAGTAGCGACCAGACGGTAAAGCTTTGGGATGTCCAAAACGTTTCTTGTCTTCATACCTTGCAGGGACACACCAATTTAGTCTGGTCAGTAATCTTCAGCCTTGATAGCCGCAGGGTCGCGAGTGGCAGCCAGGATGAAACAATTAAGCTTTGGGATGTGCAGACGGGTGAGTGTGTAAAAACCTTGAGGGCCGATCGCCCCTATGAGGGAATGAATATCACCGGAGTCACCGGATTAACAGACGCCCAAAAGGCTGCATTGAAGGCGCTGGGGGCAGTGGAAACTGGGAGCCGGGGAGAGAATCAGCCCCGATTCTTGGCTCCCCTAATCGGGCGAGAGCGGGAATGGGCGACAATCTGTAATTGGATGGCATCCGATACCCGGATGGTCGTTTCAGAAATCCTCTTACTGGTTGGCGAATCGGGAATTGGGAAGACGCGCCTGCTGGAAGAACTTGCTTCCGTTGTCACGAGCAACGGTCGCGTACTCTGGGGACGCGGGTTTGAGGCGGAAATGCTGCGACCTTATGGAGTTTGGATTGATGCACTGCGGGCGATCGCTCGTGATTCAGGATCGCAATTGCCAGCAGAACTGAGTTCCCTGTTTCCAGAAGTGGAGGGAAGAAGAGATCCGGGCGATCGCTCTCAGCTATTCGATGCGGTGGTTAACCTACTCTCGCAACTTTCGAGCAATGGCAAACGAACCGTCATTATCCTAGATGACATTCAGTGGCTAGACGAGGCATCTACGGCACTCCTGCATTATGCAATCCGCCTGCTAGGTCATTCATCCGTTCGGTTTGCCCTCTCGGCTCGTCAACGCGAGTTATCAGATAATGTGCCGGTGTGTAAGCTGGTGCAAGCGCTGCGGCGGGAGGAGCGGGTGCAAACCATCTCACTGCCACTATTAAATCAAGCGCAAGTGGTTCAGCTGACTCGCTCGGTGAATATCGATGTTGATGGCAACCGCGTCTTTGTGGATAGTGGCGGGAATCCCCTATTCGCTCTAGAAGTGGCTCGTGCCCTAGCCCAACATGACACGGCTTACTCCGACAATCTGGAAGCCTTGATTCAAGACCGATTGCGGCAACTCGACGAACCGGCGCGAGAACTTTTACCTTGGGCAGCTGCATTGGGACGAAGTTTCAATCCGACAATCGTGGCACGGGTTGCCGACTATCCGCTCTCTAAATTACTTTTAGCCGTGGAAGAACTGGAGCGGCAGGGGATTATCCGTCCAGGAGCTTTATTAAATAACGAAACTGGCTATGACTTTGCTCATGATGTTGTGCGGAAAGTCGCTTATCACCAGTTGTCAGAACCCCGCCGTAAATTAGTGCATTTGCAGATTGCCCAGGCTTTGAATCGTCTCTCGGTTCCTGACAACGCCTTAGCCAGCGATGTCGCGCATCATGCATCATTGGGCGGTCATGATTCCTTAGCCGCCTCAGCTTTCCAGGCAGCTGCTGAACGTTGCTTGCGCCAGTTCGCTTACTCAGAAGCATCGGAACTGGCTCAACGGGGAATTCAGCATTGCCGGAACCTTGAGAAGACTTTACGGGTTCGACTTCACATCGGGCTGCTAAAAGTCTACGTTCTAGCAGGAGTTACCAGAAATCAAATCCCCCAACTCGAAAATAACCTGCATCAACTGATTGCCGAAGCCAGCGCCCTTGGCTTGAAGGATGAAGAAGCGATCGCTCTAGAAGCCTTAATCGTGCTGAACTACGATCGCGGAAATCTCATGGGCGTCCGCGAACACTCCCTCCAAGCAGTGAAACGAGGACGATTGGCAAGTCCGGCGACCACCGCCCGAATGCTAGCTCACAGCGGTTGGTGCCTCGCCGAAACCGAACGCGAGATGCCCCGTGCTGAGGCGCTGTTGCTAGAAGCACAGCCGCTTGCCGCGAGAGTGGGGCTAGAAATTATCGATATTCCCTGTGGTCTGGGATGCGTGCGCCGTCATGCAGCGGATTTCCCGGCGGCGCGTTCTCTTTTGGAACAAGCATGGCGAATGGCGCAGGCGGAACAAGATCGCTGGCGAGAGTCTGCTTGTTTGACTTATCTGGCAATGACCGAGTTAGAAGCGGGCAATCCGACAGAGGCGATCGCTTACTCCGAAGAACTGGCAGCAGTTGCCACAAAAATTAGTGGTGAAGGAAGCGAAGGCCCATTCGCCGTTGCCCTGAGTTCGCTCGCCCGTTATGTTATCGGAGAAATGGGCGCTGAAGATGCACTTGAGCCAGCATTATCCACCCTGCGTCGGATCGATGCGAACCGAATGCTAGCTTATATCCTGAGCTTTGCAGCGGCAAGGGATTTGGAAAGGGGTCGCGTTGAATTAGCGATCGCCCGCGCTCAACAAGCACTTCATGCCGCGCAAATTGTAGATCATCCCAGTGAAATTGCCCTAGCTGGGGCTGCACTCATTCGGGGAAAGTTAGCTTTAGGCGAACAAAAGCGTGCAGCAGAGCTATTTCAAAGCTTACAGTACCAAATTGACCCTCGCGTCTTGAGCGTTCGTGCCCAAACTGCCATCAATCGCTTACCGCAGGAGCTGAGGACTAACGCAGAGATCCCCCTTGCGTCCCCCTTAAAAAAGGAGACTTTTCCAGTTCCTCCCAATTTATCGGGGGGTTAGGGGAATCTAGGCTTCAAGTTTTCAGTGCGTAAGTCCTGTATTTAAAAACCTAAATTGCTCAATCAATCAGGAGGAAAATATGGTTCGTGTTCTTGTAGAAAAGATATTTGAGCCACCGATCACCGAACAGAAGTGGAACCACGATCTTGAGATCGGAATACCTTGTCACAGGGCACACAATGTTCATTGGATTCGCTCAATGATGGCACGCGATCGCGCTAAAGTAATTTGCGAATTTGAGGCACCTGATGCTGAGACTGTGCGGAAGTCTTTTCGGAAAGCTGGCTTACCCTTCGCCCGGATCTGGACAGTTGATATTTTGGAACCATCTGTTGGATCAAATGTATCAACCCTGTCTAATTGCTCTTAATCAAAAAACCTTTGTAGTCTCACTTTCAGGTTGAAGAAACAGTAATGATGCGATCGCCCTCACCAATGCCTCTGGCTCCACAGGCTTAGGAATGTGCTGTTGAAATCCTGCGGCGATCGCTTGTTGGTAATCCATCTCGGCAGCATAGGCAGTCAGCGCGATCGCTGGAATGTTTCCTCCTTGGTCTGGTTTCAGACTCCTCACCTGTCGCATCAACATATAGCCATTGATTTCTGGCATTCCAATATCGCTGATGATGACATTTGGCTGGGATTGGCTTAGTGTTGTCAGCGCTGCAACGGCTGAGGCTACGGAGGTCACAGTTGCACCATATTGCTCCAACAGGAAGCACAAAAACTCTCGCATATCTGCATCATCATCCACCACGAGAATTTGTAAGCCAGACAAAGGTAAGGAGTCAAAAGCCAGAACTGAGAGGTTGTCTTTTTCATCCGACTGCCTTTCTCTATCATTCTGCAAACAGGGAAGCTTAATTAGGAAAGTTGCACCTTGTCCTTCACCCGGACTTGATACACTTACGGTGCCGCCGTGAAGTTCTACGAGATGGCGGACGATTGCCAGCCCTAGACCCAATCCCCCAAAGGTTCGGGTGGTGGTACCATCTTCCTGACGGAAATAATCAAAGACATAGGGTAAGAACTCAGGTGCAATCCCCTTGCCTGTGTCAGTTACGCGGATTTGAGCCTGCGCTTCGACCTGCTCTAATGCGATCGCGACCTGTCCCCCAGCCGGAGTAAACTTAACCGCATTGGCAAGGAGATTCCAAACGACTTGCTGCAATCGATTGGCATCACCGGAAACCTGTCCTACGCCCGGTTCGAGGATAGTCTGAATCTGGATAGATTTGGCTTCGGCTGCTAAACGCACCGTCTCGATTGCGGCTTCAATCGTCGATACCAAGTCAACCGGGTAGACGTTGAGGCTCAGCTTCCCTTGCAGGATGCGGGAGACATCAAGCAAATCTTCAATTAATTGGGTTTGTAACTTAGCGTTGCGCTCAATAGTTTCTAAGGCGCGATCGCTGGTTGCCGGATCGAACTTGCGGCTCCGCAGAAGCTTTGCCCAACCCAGAATCGGGTTAAGCGGCGTTCTCAGTTCGTGAGAGAGAACGGCTAAGAATTCATCTTTGACGCGGTTTGCCGCTTCCGCCGCACTTCGCGCGGTTCGTTCTGCTTCGTAGAGATGGGAACGAGCGATCGCTTGGGCGCATTGTTGGGCAAGTGCCAAGATAAAAGCTTGGTCATCCTCGTTAAGTTCTTGTGGCTCAGTAAAGCCCAGAGACAAGCCTCCAACTGCCCGACCCTCTACCATCAGCGGAATCGAAACCCACGTCCCAAAGTTAAATTGACTATAGGCTTCAGCCAGGTGAGGGTAACGAGCAGCTCGTTTTTGTGACGTTTCACCCCAAATAGGTTGTCCAGTCCGTACCGCCTCTGCTAGAGGGACTGCTGTGTCGATGGAAAAACGTTGCCAGCCATCGATTTGATTCACTTCATAGCCAACCGCCCGCACAATTTCCAGTTCAGTACTGCTTTCATTGAGCAATGCCACTAGAGCATAGTTGGCACCCAAGGCAGCCATGCCCTGTTCGACGATGACTTCAGACACTTGGGTGGGTGTGAGCGATTCTGAAAGGGCAGCGGTAATGGACTGGAGACGGGCAATTCGCTCTGCTGCCCGCTCCGCCGTCTGTTGCGCCTGCTGCGCTTCCCGATAGAGGCGGGCATTATCGATAGCGATCGCTGCCCGATGAGCAATATCTTCCGCCAGCGAGAGGTCGCCGGTGTTGAAACGATGAGCAGATTCAGCCGTGACAAACGAAATGGCACCGAGAATCCGCCCCCGTGCCATCAACGGTGAGATAATATAGGACTTTAAACCCAGTTCCCGCAGAATTCGCAGATGTTCTGGATCTTTAACTGCTTCTGCCAGGACTGCATCTGAAATTTCCGCCACCATTTCTGTTTGCCCAGTACGCAGCACCTTTGGTACACCTTCCAGTGCATTCAACGGTCTAGGATAACGCTGATGGAGTTCCCAGGCGAGTTTCACTTTCTCCGGATCTCGGTGGGCAACGGCGACCCGATGAATCGATTGGTTGTCTTGCAGGAGGTCAACGCCGCACCAGTCTGCGAAGTAGGGCACAACTAGGTTTGCCACGCTGGAGAGCGTGCTTTCGTAATCGAGGGAAGAGGCGAGGGTGGCACTGACTTGAGCCAAAAACGCGGCTCGCTGTCGGTCAGCTTCTGCTTCCTGGCGGGCGGTTTGCTCTGCGTACAGTTGGGCACGTTCCGCTTCAGCCTGTTTGCGATCGCTAATATCTTTGTTGATGCCCACAAAAAAGAGCGGCTTGCCAGCCTTGTCGTAAACAAGCTTTGATGTTGTTTCAATCAACACTTTCGACCCATCTTTTCTCACACAGGGAACTTCACCACAAAATCCTCCTGTTTCCTGAATAGACTGGATCATTTGGGCGGTCATCGTTGCTGCAATGTCAGGGTGATGTAAGAAATTCAGGGGTTTAGCGATCGCTTCGGACGCCGTATAGCCGAAAATCTGTTCCGCGTTGCCCAGCCAACGTTGAATATTTCCCTCCAGATCGGTTAACACAACAGCATCGGGCATTTGCTCCAAAGCAGCCTTAGAAATCAGCAGAGATTCTTCAGTTTGTTTGCGCTCCGTGATGTCAATTACAACACCACTCATGCGAGTCGCTGTGCCCGCTTCGTTGAAAAAGGCTCTTCCCCGGCAAGCAGCGTAGCGAATGCTGCCGTCATCCCGGATAATTCGATATTCCAGATCGTGTTCCACGCCTTCGTGAATCGCTCGGCTCAAAGATTGGGCGAGCGATTCCCGATCCTCTGGGTGCAGACGAGCCAACACGGCTTCTGAGGTGGCAACAAACGTTGCAGGAGTGACTCCAAATAGTTGATAAACCTGCTCATCCCAGTCAAACCGATCGTTGAGAATATCCCAACTCCAAACACCGATTTGAGCAGATTTCAACGCTAGGTTAAGTTGTTCTTGACTTTGTGCTAACCCTTGATAGAGACGAGCATTCTCCAGGGAAATGGCAATTTGAGCTGCTAAAATTTCCAGCACGGAAAGCTTGTCGTGTGTAAAAGCGCCTGGGATAAAGTTGTTTTCTAAATATAAAATTCCCAGCAATTTTGACTGACGGGCAAGCGGTAAGCAAAGTACAGACTTCGGTTGCTTTTGAATCACATACTCGTCTTCCGAAAATAGATTCTGCTCTGTGGCATCGGGCAAAATCACAGTTGATTGAGTTCGCTGCACATAATTCAGCACTGACTGAGGCAATGCAATTTCACCCGCCAATTCAGGTCGAAAAACATTAAGTTTTTCTGCTTGGGAATTTATTTTCGCTTCGACTTCTATCACTAGATTCTGCTCGTGAAAAAGCAGCAAATAGCCCAGTTCGGCTCCTGCTTGCTCAAGCGCAATCTGCATCAATGTCTTCAAAAGTCGAGAGAAGACAATTTCGCTAGAAATAGTTTGAGACGCCTTAACAACCGATAGAAAGTCAAGTTGCTCCCCCGTGCTTAAAAACGTTTCGTTGGAGGCAGGGGGCTGTTGCGGCAACGGTTGCGGCAATAAGGTCGGATAGAGCTGCTCAAGCTGCTTGACCTTGCCGAGCGCCTCCCAGCGCCGATAGGCATTCCTGGCTTCTTGCAGATAGGTTTTAGCGATCGCTTCAAACTCCCGATCTAAGTAAAACTTAGCTGCTAACTCATACGCCAAGGCTTCATAATGCACAAATTTCTGCTCGCGGGCACAGCGAATTGATTGCTCATACAGGCGCATTGCTTCCATGTCCCGACCCTCAATTCGAGCTATCTCCGCCGCCACTAATTGAGACTTGTGTAAGAAGTTAGCAGGGCAGTGGCTCGCCCAATCCTGCAATTGGCGCTGATGCATTTCCAAGGTTTCTAAAAACCCTTCCTGCTCTTCACAAGATGCAGTTGGATAAAGAGTCGCCAAGGTCAGCGAGTGATACAGAACATAATCGGTTTCGATTGGTAATGCCAGGGTTGTAACTGGAAACACGGACACTTGTAAGGCAGAATTCAGCGCCTCCTCATACTGTTCGTAGGTGAAAAACAAAATTAATTTTATGATGTGATAAAAGATAATTCCACTGACGAAGCCTGCATCCGTAAGGATGGAAAAGGCGTGCGATTCATCGAAACTATCATCACTTAGGGTCAGCTTGTGGTAGGTGAGTCCGCGTAAATTTAGGAGAAACTGCTGCTGCAATCTAATCGTCTGATAGGCAGCTTCATGCTTAGATTGCTGGGCAAAGTTAACGTACTTTTGAATTA
This sequence comes from Coleofasciculus sp. FACHB-542, assembly GCF_014695825.1. Classification (NCBI taxonomy): domain Bacteria; kingdom Bacillati; phylum Cyanobacteriota; class Cyanophyceae; order Coleofasciculales; family Coleofasciculaceae; genus Coleofasciculus; species Coleofasciculus sp. FACHB-542. The sequence continues at coordinate 59,445 of NZ_JACJPB010000042.1, forward strand.
AATTATATGTTTCGGGAAGTGGACTTCCTACCTGAATAATCTGCCAAGAGCCTTGATAGCCGTTGTAGTTAGCCATCGTCACATCACCTGCTTCCACACAACCGATAAATCCTCGCTCTAAAAATGGAATATCGGTAGAAATATGGTTCCGCCAAACGTTGATATGACTGCCATGAATGTGTAGAACCGTTCCTCTGAGTTTTGAGTCATTCAACTTCTCATTCAGTTGAATCGTCATCTCGGAAAATGCGTAGCCTGTCGGAATATCACGGAATATAGAAACCAACAACATCGCATACATACTATAAGCAAAACAGGAATCTTCCGTATTACCATACTTCAGGGAATAATTGACTGCCTTGAGTACAACTAGCGGAAAAATACTTGGTCTGCCGAGATAAGCAGGCGGCCCTACAGTTGTCAGCAGACCGATGAGTGTCTTAAAATTTGGATCTTGGAGCGTTGGGGCGTTGAGTAGATCGGAGACTTGTCTGTCACCTAAATTTGCCAATACCTGGCTTTTTTCGATAGCGATCGCAACCTGCACTTGCTCCTCTGAATCGGGGAAAGTCACCCCAAAAATTTTTAAAGCTTCTAATCCGAGTGCTAGCGCCTCCTCATACCTACCTGCAACTTGATAAAGTCTGAGCTGAAGTATATAAATATTCGCTTTGTCTATATAAGATTTGGCTTTGATAAATAGAAGCTTAAATAGCTCTTCCGCCTCCTCTAAATTACCCGTTAAAAATTCGCATTCAGCTCGTTCTTTAACTAGAGTAAATGTTTGTTCATAATGGTCAAACCAAGAATCTTCATTTAAAAGATTTGCAGCGACAGCAAGCATTCTTTTCGCAGGTGTGTACGCAGTGGAGGCTTTTGCCTTCTTAGCAGCAATTAGATTTAGGCGAATTAATTCGTCTTTTTCTGTCCGCTCAGTAATCAAACCAACAGCTAGATTAAGTTGATTCACTAAATCAAAAATCTGTTCTTCCAGTTGAGCAGAATTGAAACTTTTAAGTAAAAGTCGCCCAATCGTGAGGTGAACCGCTTGCTTTTGTTCATCATCGATCAAGGCATAGGCAGCTTGTTGAATGCGATCGTGGTAAAAGCGATAGCTTTTCTCAATGCTTTCAGTTGCCTCTGTTGGGATGATGAATCCTCTCAGAACCGCTTCCAAAAGTGTGTTGGCTGTTTGCTGAGGAGATATTTCACCGACGATTGCTAAAACTTCTAAATCAAAACGATTCCCGATACAGGAAGCTAACTTGAGCAACTGTTGAGTTTCGGGCGGCAGTTTTTGCATCCGCCCAATCATCAGATTGACAATATTATCCGTAATGCCTTGGGCTTCAATTTGGGCTTGATCCCATTGCCAGACGCGATGGTTGCGATCGAACGTCAGCAGATTTTCTTGGTACAGCGTTTTGAGAAACTCGTTGACAAAAAAAGGATTGCCATCGGTTTTCTGGACGATTAATTTGGCAAGAGATTCTGACCGTCCCGGCTCACCATGTAGGGTTTCAGCAATGAGCTGATTCACATAAGTAAGGTTGAGAGGAGTGAGAACAATTTCGGTTATTTTTGCCCCACCCTGACGAATCTGCTCCATCATCAAACTGAAGGGATGGAGCAGATCGACCTCGTTATCTCGAAAAGCCAGAATAAAGCAAAGATGCTGGAGACTTGATCCCGTGACGATGGTTTGAATCAAATTCAAAGTGGCGCTATCTGCCCACTGCATATCATCCAAAAAGACAGCCAATGGATGCTCTTTTTGAGCAAAGATACTGATAAAGTTTTGAAACACCAGATTGAATCGATTTTGGGATTCAGCGGGTCCCAAGTCTGGTACAGGAGGTTGTTCGCCGACGATGAGTTCAACTTCTGGAATCACATCGGTAATCAGTCTGCCATTGTTCCCGAATGCGGCTTGGATTCGCTTTCTCCAAGTGGCAAGTTTATCTTCAGGTTCCGTCAAAATTTGCCGAACGAGGGTCTGAAAAGCTTGAACAAGGGTGGAATAAGGAATATCTCGTTTGTACTGATCGAACTTACCAGAGATAAAAATCCCACGTTCTCTCACGATGGGTTTTTGGATCTCGTTCACGAGAGAAGATTTACCAATCCCAGCATATCCAGCGACGAATATAAGTTCTGGCGTACCTTGTCTAACGACTCGCTCAAATGCTTGTAAAAGCTGTGCAATTTCTCGCTCTCGCCCATACAATTTTTGGGGAATTTGAAACCGCTCTGAGATATCTTGTTCGCCTAAAGGGAAAGATTGAATTTGTCCAATTGTCTCCAACTGTTTTAGGCATCGTTCCAGATCGAACTGCAAACCCAAAGCACTCTGGTAGCGATCTTCTGCAACCTTTGAGAGCAGTTTCATGATGATGTCAGATAGCGATCGCCCAATCTCCGGTCTTACCTTTGTGAGTGGTGGCGGCGATTGGGCAATATGACAATGCACCCACTCTAAAGGGTCTTTGCCCTGAAACGGTAGCTGACGGGTCAGCATTTCATAGAAGGTGACTCCCAAGGAATATAAATCGCTGCGATGGTCAATCCCGCGATTCATTCGCCCAGTTTGCTCTGGCGACAGATAAGCCAAACTGCCTGCAATCTGGCTGGAACTGCTGACCATTTGCTGTTCGTAGGGGATAAAAGCAGCAATCCCGAAGTCAGCGATTTTGACCTGATGCGTTTCCAGATTAATGAGAATGTTCTGCGGCTTAATATTTTTATGGACAATGCTATGGCTATGAATTTGGGCGATCGCATTGCTGATTTGAATGGCAATTTTTAAAAACGGAATCGGCTCCCGAAAGTAGTCTAGAAGCCGATCGAGCGATCGCCCGCCAAAATCCTCCAAAATCAGATAAGGAATGCCCCAATGCACTTCTAAGGCGTAGGCTTTAACTGCTCCGGGGGTGTTCAACCGTTGGGCGATCGCATACTCATGTCTGAGTTGCTCAATATTATTGGGCGTACAGCACTCTGGACGTAGCCCTTTAATAATCACCGGACGCCGATCTTCAACTCTGATTCCACGGTATAGGACGGCTTTTATCCCTTCTTTGAGCAAAGTGACAATCGTAAATCCGGGTAACTTCAAGGTCATGTCAACAGATCCTATAGCCGTGCTTCGTCAGAATAGTCAGAGGCCAATGGTGCTTCAGACTCATCTGCTAGATTTAACTAGAGTAGCAATCGCTTCAACCAGTTTTCCGATTCTCCAGGCTTGGCAATATGCAGATGGAATCCTGCTGCGATCGCGTACAGCCCTTTGGGCATGAAAACAGCGAAGCGAGGCGTTAGCCTAGCGCCGACCTATCGGTTAGCTCATCTGTAATTACCCCAAGATGGCATAAAAAATTGAAAAATTCGATGCTTGAAAGCTGACAAACTACTGACCATTCTCCTGTAAGTATTTAGTCATCATTTCGGCTCTCTTGACAAGACCAGCCTCCTGACGCTATCTGCGACAAGCTTAAGTACTGACTACGAGAGATTTTCCTAGTTCTGAGCTACAGAATGCACAATAACAGTCATCCCCATTTAGACAACCACTAGGAGATAACGATAAGACCCTCCATTCCGTAGGTTTACCCTACCTCCTAGAGAGTCTTCTGATATTGGTGGTGCTTATGCGATCGCTTAACTCTTTGATGGCTTAGGGAAGAAAGTGCAACTGGACTGCCCTCTTAGTAACAGTTGCACCACAGCAACAACGGAATCAGTAGAAGTAAAGTCTTGGATTCAGAGAATACCCGAAAAAGCGATCGCTGATATCTGCGTCCAGACCATTTAGTTTTACTATCCCTTGCTTATTGACTACTTTTAGAGCCAACCTATCAGAAATTTTCTGATTTCTGAGTTTTGCCTGCATTGTTGTTTTCAACCCAATCAATCGCTGAGGCTAAATAACTGCGTGGTTTCATTTGCCCACCACCATTCTTGTTACTCTTTCCAATTAACAGATGTCGCTCTCAATTTGCCATCACCGATAATCGTGTGAACTTTGAAAGAGCCGCTTTGTCCTGGATTTAGCGTGGAGGGTTCTGCATTGACAGAACTACTTTTAATCACCTTGCCATCTAATCCAACAACGTTATAGGTGACTTCAATCGAATGAACTGTTTTTTGGGTTTCGTTGATGATGCGACCCGTCAGAATATCCCCATCAGATGTTTGGTCTGCGATGATGACTTGAGGTTTCTCACCGCATAGTTGGGTGAGGTCTAAAGTTCTGCCATCCGATGTCTGCATATAGCAAAAGGGCATATCAATCTCAGAAGCTGACGCCCTCACAGCTTGAAAAATTGGAATCCATGAATTGCTTGAGGGGTGATAGTTGCCGAACAAAATTGAAGCAATCCAAAGGAAGGTTGTTAGATAAATTGGTTTTTGCATGGTGATAATAGCTGGCAATAAGTAATGAAAATTTATTAGCCTGAAAAGGCTGAAATAACCAACCAAATTTCAACTCGTTTCAAATTCAAGAGATTTAAGCTATGAACACGAATTTAATTTAAGGCAGTATTTAAGGCAAAGTTCTAACTTTTTAGTTTGAGTATTGGGCATTTTTTACAAATACCAAGTATTGGATCGTCCGGCGTTTAAACCGTAGCCATAAAGAGGGAATAAAAAGTAATCTCTAGGCTAGAGTAGCTGAGAAAATTCCAATACCTTAATCAACCAGTTTGCTAGCCATACCATTTAGATTGTGTGGCGATACATTAAGGATCTCCCCAGCCCCTCAATAAATTGGGGGGCTAAGAAGTCTATATGTTGCAAGCAAAAAACAGAATGGTATTAGAGCATTGGAAATCGACTCGCAAATGTACCCAGTTACTCAGCAATGGAGTAACTTGCAACTCCCGTACCTGGTGGTAGTGAGCAAACAACCTCATAAGCTCCGTTAGCAGTTTGAGCTACAGGTCCCGTGAAGTTGAACACATGCTTCTTCGGAGTACCTGTAGCACCACCGCTAAGTGCGATTGTTAATTTCTGGAATTGAAAACTTAGAGAGTTCGGCTGGTTAGCCCGCAGCTCGCACTGTAGGGTTGTAGACTGAGCGTTTCTGCTGAATACATGCACAAAAGCAAGAGGCCCTGCGCTGCCATTTTCAGTCCCTGATGTAATGTCCCGAACAACAGGACAATGTAGGTTAATGGATGTGGTACCTTGAACTGAAAACTGTCCAGCTGCACGACTAAATTGCTGATTAGAAGCGGAAGTCTCAGGCTGACACATACTTCCAGCGTAGACTTTATTATCTCCAGCTAATGCTGCGGTGGGAATGGCAGCAGTGGATAATAGAGTGGCAGAAAATGCGATCGCTACTTTTACACGTTTTATGTTGGACATCATAGAAGTTGCTCCTTGGTATTTGCGTTGTTAATTAGTGAATTGCTTCACCTAAATACCAAGTTATTCAAAGCAGCGTTCGCGAAGCGTTCAATTAAATGCGATCGGAAACTTACATTTTTGTGACTCAAATCACTGGCGCTCGTGTTAAAGCGAAGATACCCGATAACAATCTTTTTGGTAACTCGCAAATTCTATATAAATTTTTCTAGGATTGTGCAGCAAGCAACAGCATAAGTCTATTTTTCCGGTCTTGTATTAACCGTCTCAAGCAGTGTATACGAGCCGCAATCAGTTATCAGGAACGACGAACGAACAACTACCTAGTAGTGTTAGCCTTCGCTACGCTGACGCTGTTTTCATACCCAAAGGGCTGTACGCGATCGCATCAATTTCACAGTGGTTATATGCATACATAGCCTAGGGTAAGGTTTTGGGGGAGCGAACGCTTCCAGAACGCTATCGGAACGCTTGCCTTGATAGCTTGTTCATATATCAAAAAACATTCATAGAGGATACCGAATAAATCCTGAAGGGACACACAGCTTGGGTTGAATTCCTGCGAATACCCTCCGTTTTTCTGATATCTATTTCTCTTCAGAATGCTACCTATCAGCTCCTCTAACTCCGCTTAAGAGTGCAACAGAAATCTAAGTTTTTGCGATCGCACTCTGAATAACACATTCAAACTTGAAAATCATGACGAGGATTTTATGACAACACTTACCCTAGACCAAACCAAAGCAGAAGCATTTGCCGAACGGATGCTTAACATTCTCAACAGTGGCGCGATCGCTCTGATAACGTCTATCGGTCACAGAACTGGGCTATTTGACAGGATGGCTGAACTACCGCCTTCTACAAGCCAACAGATTGCAGACGCAGCGGGGTTGAATGAGCGGTACGTGCGCGAATGGTTGGGAGCAATGGTTACGGGTGGCTTTGTGGAATACAATCCAGCTAAGAATACCTACGATTTGCCTCTAGAACACGCCGCATTCTTAACGCGGGCTTCCAGTCCTGACAACATTGCGGCATTTTCCCAATACATCCCTTTGTTAGGAAGTGTTGAGGAGCAAATCATCGACTGCTTTTACAAGGGTGGTGGGGTTCCCTATTCTGCTTTCAAGCGTTTTCATCAAGTGATGGCGGAAGATAGCGGTCAAACGGTCGTTGCGGCGCTGAATGACCACATTTTGCCCTTAATTCCCGGACTGATTGAGGCACTTAAGGCGGGAATTAAGGTGCTGGATGTGGGGTGTGGTAGCGGTCGTGCTATCACCAAAATGGCGAAGGAATTTCCGAATAGTCGGTTTACAGGCTACGACTTCTCAGAAGAAGCGATCGCGATCGCGCAAACCGAAGTCCAACGCCTCAATCTTGCAAATATCCGCTTTCAAGTAAAAGATGCTGCCACCCTGGATGAAGTTGAAAACTACGATTTCATTGCTACCTTTGACGCCATTCACGACCAAGCTCAGCCCGATCTAGTGTTGCGAGGAATTGCCCAAGCACTGCGTCCGGATGGCATTTATTTGATGCAGGATATTCGTGCCTCCGGTTATGTTGATGGCAATCTCGATCATCCGGCAGGGCCGTTACTTTACACCATTTCTTGTATGCACTGTATGACTGTATCGCTTGCCGCAGGAGGCATGGGGCTTGGTGCCATGTGGGGTCAGGAGAAAGCATTGGAAATGCTGGAAGATGCCGGTTTCACTAGCGTGGAAATCAAGCAACTCGCTCATGATTTTCAAAACAATTACTACATTGTGCGGAAGAATTAAACCCGTTTTACGAATTGTCTGGATTAAATCCCTGCCATCAATTGGGGGGATACAGAAAAAATCACAAATGTAGCGGCAAGAAAGTGAATCGCTAAAAAAATATGTAACACCAACCTTCAATTCTGAAAACCATTGAAAGCTAGAAAATCCTATGTGCAAACTCTGTGCATTTGCTTGGCGTTACCAAAAACCCGGTAGCAGTGACTCGCTATTGCTAACTACGAAACAGTTCTCTTCACTGGTTGTTTTAAATCAAGCCTCGCAACCAGTTCAGAAATTATCTACTACAAAAGACAAGTAAAAAGGAGAAAAAACCATGACTACATTACTAAACCGCATCGAATTGAAAGATTATGCAGCGATCGCGTCTGCTCTCTCCCAAGAATTGGCAGCGAGTGCCGTTGAGCGCGATCGCCAAGCAGGTATCCCCCATGAAGAAGTACGACGACTCCGAGAAGCAGGACTGTTACCTCTGGTTGTACCGCGAGAATATGGCGGTATTGGCGCAACCTGGGTAGAAGCTTACAAGGTTCTTCAGGAAATTGCTAAAGCAGATGGTTCTACGGGGCAACTCTACTGCAATCAGCTAATCTTATCAGTGGTGGGTCAGGTGAGCGGCACCCCCGCTCAAGCAGAACGCTACTATCGAGCTACTGCCCAACATCACTTGTTTTGGGGAAATGCATTTAACACGCGGGACACTCGCCTCAAAATTGAGCCAGAAGGCGATCGCTTCCGGGTAAATGGAACTAAGAGCTTTGGCACCGGAGTGGCAGCAGCGGATATTCGTGTATTCGCCGCCGTGCAAGACGGGGTCGATCATCCGATTGCCTTTATCCTTCCCAAGGATCGAGAAGGCATTGTCTACAACAACGACTGGGACAATATGGGACAACGCTGCACCGCTAGCGGTAGTTTCACCTTCCACAACGTCCTCGTGAACCCGGATGAAATTCTCGGCCCACCTCCATCTCCAGAGGGTGCCTTTTCTACCCTCCTGTTCGTTGTGAATCAGTTGGCGAAAACCCATGTCTATCTAGGAATTGCGGAGGGAGCCTTGGAAGCTGCAAAGGATTACACGACGACGATGACTCGACCCTGGATGACCTCAGGCGTCGATCGGGCATCGAAAGATCCCTACATTTTGCAGCACTATGGTGAGCTATGGACTGAGCTAAAGGCAGCGATCGCGCTCTGCCGTCAGGCAGCGCAGCAGGTACAGACGGCATGGGAAAAGGGACAGGCGCTCACTCAGGAGGAACGAGGTGAAGTTGCGATCGCTGTTTATACTGCTAAAGCTTTTACCACTAAAGTTGGCTTGGATATCACCACCCGCATCTTTGAAGTCATGGGCGCTCGTTCGACTGCTGCGAAATACGGCTTTGACCGCTACTGGCGCGATTTGCGGACGTTTACCCTGCATGACCCAGTGGACTACAAGCTACGGGATATTGGCAATTGGGTTCTCAATCAGGAACTGCCAATGATATCGCAGTATTCCTAACCGGAATGCGATCGCATTCCCCAGTCTGGCTTGCTTGCAAGTAGATGGTCAAAAGTCGATTCCTAGGGCGCATAAATCGACTTTTGACTTATTTTTTTGGCTTATTTTTGAATGCGCTTGACAAATGACTCGTGTATGACGTCACTTTAGAGGAGTTTAAAAGCGATCGCTCCTGCGTCTTGCCAACAGAAAGCGATCGCTTCTCCTAAAAATTCCTGACTCCAACCAATAATCCCTGTCAAAGGGAAAGGAAGGCACAAGTGAAGGAGTAGAGACACAATGGGCGATCCTTATCTGTTGGCGGTAAGTTTGTTAAGCGGCGGGCAAATAGCCGCCCCGCCCCCGCCCGTGCTACCTCCACAGCCTGACAACCTGTTAGCGTTATGGCATTCCAGTGAGTCGAGTACCTTTGAGCCACTGGTGGCTCAGAAAATCGTCCCGACCATTGAAATCACCTCTCCGGAATTTAGCCAGCAGTTGATTTCGCAGACTAATCCTTTCCAGGGGACTGACACACTAACTATTACTACAGCTTTAGCACCGACAGCAGCTCAAGCCGCGATAGAACTGAAACCCTCCGTACAAGCGAAGCTGAAACCGGATACAGCAACGACAAAACCGGCATCTGGCAGTCAACTTTTTTACCAAAGATTAGCTGCTCTGAAAGCAGGCAAGATTTATACTCGTCTACCTGTTGATAGCTTTCAGTCATACTGGGCGAACCAAGCAGGTACTAAAGCACTGGCTTTACAAAAACCTAGCTATGAACAGTGGAAACGCCTACTGGCAAAGGAAGCGAGAGCAGTTTCTCAAGGTCAAGGTTCCAACCGTCTTTCCGTATTAGTGGGAGATTCTCTCTCATTGTGGTTTCCCCAAGAACGTCTTCCTGGGGGGAGTTTGTGGCTGAATCAGGGAATTTCTGGGGATAATTCCCGTGGCATCTTGAAAAGATTGTCTGCTTTTTCCCAAACTCGTCCCGATGTTATTTACGTTTTAGCTGGCATCAACGATTTGCGCCAAGGTGCAACGGATGAAACAATTCTCGATAATCTTCGCCAAATTGTTCGCCGCTTACGACAAGAGCATCCTCGCAGCTCAGTCATCGTGCAATCCATTCTTCCCACCCGGATCAACACCATTCCTAACCGCCGAATTCGTAACCTTAACCAACAACTTGCTATCCTTGCTCAACAGCAGGGTGCAGGCTATCTAGATATTCACTCTCGCTTTAGCGATGTCGAAGGAAATTTGCGTCTGGACTTAACGACGGATGGGCTGCATTTGAGCGGTCGAGGATATGAAGTTTGGCAATCAGCACTCCAACAGGCAGAATCGGTAATTGCACTCAATCGGAATAATGTGCGTGCTGACAACTCAGTAAAGCGATCGCGTCTCTCTGATCTATCTGGATTAAATTAACTGGTAAAAAATTTACGTTTTGTAGGGGTATGGCACAAACACGCCCCTAAAGGCATACCTATCATGCCTGCCATGCCTCTACTTAGCAATTCAATCCATAAAAAAATCAGAGCGATAAAGCTCTGATTGTCAAACTAAGTTCAGTGGAGTTTCAAAAAATTGTTAGAAATAATTGCGCGGCTATCAATTTATCAGCCAATCAATCAAAATTAGCCGAATTAGATGCCTTGACGAGAAATCAGCTTTTCAATATCCGCCTGAGTTTGCTGTAATAGCTGCTCGCGGCTATCAACAGCCTTGGTGAGAGTGGGAACTAGGTTGCGCGCTTGTAACGCCATGTGAAGCTGTAGATGCGCCACGTACTCACTAAAATCTTCACGAAATGAAGGAGTTGAGGATTGCTGTAAAGGCACGTTTATTGTGTTCTCCATCGTTATCTCTCAGCCGTTTGTCAACCTTAACGAAGTTATCACACCGTTCCTAGTCTCTTCTAATTTTGCAATGAAGTTTAATCGTTTTTAGGGAAATTCTTTAAGAAATGTTAAATCCCCTCTAGGACTGTTTAAACTTCTTTGCATTCCTCCAGATAGGACTGAGTGGGAGACAGGGAATAGGTGAGGAGAGAATATTCCCCCATTCCCAATTCCCAATTCCCCATTCGCTCATTCCCAATGCCTATCCCCCAATGCCCAAGCGTCCCGCTAAGCCTGGAGTGAGAGGGAGGAGAGTTGCCACTGTTAAAAACAGAGCCAACAGTCCCAAAGCCGCTCGCGCATCATCGGGTTCGGAAATCTCATTCAAGCTAGGGCGTTCTAGACCCCGTTGCAAGAACAGAATTACAATCGCCCAGTACAGCAGCAAAGGATTCGTCGGATTTACTAGAGAGACAATTCCTAGCAAAACTAACGTGGCAACGGTAGCGCGTCGAGCGATTTGGCGTCCGTAGATTGCCTGGACAATTCGACCCCCATCGAGCATTCCCGCTGGCATCAAGTTGAACGCTGTTACCACCAAACCCAGCCAACCGATAATCGTCAGCGGGTGGACATCAACCAGGGTTTGCTGAAGACTAGAACCAAGGACAACCCGTGCTAGAGTGCCCACCAAAATTGACCCTTGGAAGAACTCCGATGGCACCTTAAATAGACTGCCTTCGTGGGAAAGAATTAAGCCGACGATTAGCATCAATAGAGAGACAATGCCACCAGCAGCAGGGCCAGCTAAAGCGATATCAAACAGCACCGTGCGATTGGGTAATAGCGATTCAAACCGAGTAATCGCCCCAAACGAGCCAATCTGTGCGGATGGGATGAAAAAAGGAAAACTTAGGCGAATATTGTGACGACGAGCTAGGAACCAGTGACCGAGTTCGTGAGTCACTAAAATCACCCAGATTCCGGCACTGATGGGCAGAACTTCTCCAAAGCGGCTTGGGTTGCTGAAGAAATCAAAGCCGAGGAAAATTCCCGCCGTCTCTAAGCTAGCGGCAATGGTCGCCACGACGAGGACGCCTGCCAAGATGTTCTGAGGTAAGGTTGCCGGTTTCGGATCGTTGGTGCTGGGGAGAACAATCACCACCGGCTTCTCTTCCGGATTTTCTACTAAAAATAGCCGATAGCGATCGCCCAATCTCTCGTGCAAACTCGCAGACAAGCGGGAATGAACCGCCGCAGGTTCTCCCCGCAGATTTCCCTTGAAGATGGCTCCTTCCTGATAAGGAATGCTTTCGGTGGCAAAGAAGGTATCGATGCCAAAAATTCCTTGGATGTTTTTCAAGTCTTCATCCGGAATGGGAACTACTTCTTGGGAGACGGCATTTTTCGCCTCTTTTGGCGTTGCCGCCGCTGTCTCTCCCCCATTTTCCTCAGCAGTATCTTCTATCGGGTTGGATTCTTGCACCATTTTCAAGACCCGCTCCCGCAGTATGGCATCCTGACCGGCTGCTCGCAGTTTATTTCCGATGAAGATGTACAACCCAGCGGAGGCTATCAACATAAACAAGATGCTCACCAGGTTGAGATAAATCCCCGCCGCGAACAATCCAAAAAACAACAGCCAGGGAGACATCAACACCACTGACTGCAACCAAGCTAAGATGCCGAGTTTGCCGAATGACTTGGCACGGTAGAAGCCCCAACCCAGGATGCCTAAAGCCACCAGCACAATTAAAACTGTCGCCGTAGTTTCCGATCCAGTAAACATTTTTGATGAGGAGCCGTAGCAGCTATAGCCAACCAGTCTACTGTATTTCAATTTCTGATAAGGATTCAAGGTTACTCTTGGCTCTCGGTCGGGAAATGATTTCAATCTCTGCGAGAGATTCATCCAGCCATCTCCACACCACCCTAAATACAGTGCAATATTCGAGCGAGCTGAACCCAGCTTAAATTTCTTGAATGCCAAATAAATGTCAAATAAATTTGGTTGAGATTAACGCCAATATTTACCTACTAATAACCCTATGCTATTTAAAAAGTTAGAAAATAAGAATTTTAGTCAGTTAATTAGACTGGGATTAATCGCGATCGCCTTGGGCATCGTTCCTCTTACCGCCTGTGTCAGTTCCCTAAAATCCACCCAGCAATCCTCTCAAGCTTCTTCACCGTCTTTAGCGCCCCAAAATGACAAAACAGGCGATCGCGTTATTAAGCCGCAATTTGAGGCTGCTGAAAACTTCTCAGAAGGTCTAGCAGTCGTCACGAGTAACGGAAAAAAAGGTTATATCGATAAGACTGGCAATATTGTCATTAAGCCGCAGTTTGATTTTGCTGAAAAATTTGAACAAGGGATGGCAGCCGCAAAAATCGGCAATCAGTTCGGCTATATTGATAAGACTGGAAAAATGGTCATTATCAATCCACCATTTGAGCAAGTTTTACAATTTTCAGAAGGACTTGCGCCAACCAGTATTGGCGGCAAGTGGGGCTATATCGACACGAACCGCAATCTGGTTATTAAACCGCAGTTTGCCGCTGCTCATAAGTTTTCAGAAGGGTTGGCATCCGTCAGAATTGGCAATCAAGAAGGCTATATTGACAAGACGGGCAAGATAGTTATTAAACCGCAGTATAAACAAGCTTATCCCTTTAAAGAAGGGCGGGCAGCGGTATTTGATAATAATTTAAAGATAGGCTTTATTGACACAACTGGAAATCTAGTCATCAAACCCCAATTTGATGGGACAAATGATGGTTTTTCCCAAGGGCTAGCACCCATCGCCATCGGCAGTAAAATTCCTCAGCGTTGGGGTTATATTGACAAAACTGGGAAGGTGGTTATCCAACCGCAATTTGAGTATGCTTCTCCCTTTTACCCAAACGAAGACCTAGCAGCGGTAACGATTGACAAAAAGACTGGCTATATCGATAAAACTGGGAAGTTAGTTCTCCCGCCGCAGTCTCATTATGCAGGCAGTTTCGAGGATGGAGTGGCACTCATCTCAAGGGGCGGTAAATATGGCTATATGGACAAAACCGGAAAAATTGTGATTCCGCCGCAGTTTAATGAAGTACGCGATCGCGGTGGTTTTTCCGAAGGGCTAATCGCGGTAGAAATTGGTGGGAAGTATGGATATATGGACAAGACTGGCAAAACAGTTATTCAGCCACAATTTGATGCGGCTGGTTCCTTTCAAGAGGGGCTGGCACCCGTAAGAATTGGCAGTCAGTGGGGCTATATCAGCCGCTAAAACGAGCCAACATTGCCGTTTCTAAAAATCCACTCCACGTCATGCGATCGCACTCCAACGACTCGCAATCGGCATTCGCCAGCCGGTGCCAAAAGCCCGATCGGTAATTTTCAGTCCAGGCGGTGCTTGTCGCCGCTTAAATTCGGCACGCGCCACTAATTGCATCACTTTATTGACAACGACTGGATCGTGACCAGCTTCGATAATTTGAGCAGTTGATTGATGTTCGTGAATTAATCGCTGCAAAATATCATCCAGAATGTCATAAGAGGGTAGAGAATCTTGATCGACTTGACCGGGTTTTAGTTCGGCACTTGGCGGTTTCGTGAGGATATTCGTCGGAATAATTTCACCGTTACGATTCAGCCAATTGCATAGAGAATAAACGCGAGTTTTCGGTACATCAGCAATCACCGCTAATCCCCCATTCATATCGCCATAAAGCGTACAGTAACCAACCGCCATTTCTGACTTGTTACCCGTAGAAAGGAGGAGATAGCCAAACTTGTTCGCGATCGCCATTAATAAATTGCCCCGAATCCGCGATTGAATATTCTCTTCCGCAAGCCCAAAAGACGTTCCGGCAAACAGATGTTCTAAAGTTTGGTCATAACCCTGCATCAGCTGCCCAATCGCTAGGGTTTGAGTAGCAATACCCAGCTTTTGGGCTAATTTCAGCGCATCTTCGACAGAATGGTCGGAACTGTAGGGCGAAGGCATCAGGACGCCGAATACATTTTCTGCCCCTAAAGCAGCGGATGCGATCGCTGCTACCAACGCCGAATCTACTCCACCACTCAAGCCAAGCGTAACTTTGGAAAAGCCACACTTGCGGGCATAGTCTCGCACTCCCAACACCAATGCTGCCCAAATTTCCTCGTCTTCACTTGCCGCAAGCGGTGCGACTTCCCCGTTATCCTTGGTTAGTGAAGGGGAGATCAAATCCCGCTTTTCCTCATCAAATTCCAGCAGCACCAAATCCGTCTCAAAACGAAGGGCACGACACACTACTTCCCCGGCGTGATTCAAAGCGAAACTACTTCCATCAAAAATTAAGTCATCATTTCCTCCAACCTGATTGATATAAATGCTTGGTTGGCGGTAACGGACAGTACTATGACGCAACATTGCTTCTCGCAAGTGATGCTTGCCAACACTGTAGGGAGAAGCTGACAAATTCACCACCAAATCTACACCCAATTGAGCTAAGTCAGCAATCGGATTCACTGCATAGCTACGCTTTCCCCAAAATTCCTCATCGTTCCACAAATCTTCGCAGATTGTGACGCCAATGCGGAGATTATCGAGCGTAAAAGAATTTGGCTGAAGTCCCGGTTCAAAATATCGATATTCGTCAAAAACATCGTAGCTGGGCAACAGTCGCTTGTGAAAAATTTGCTGTATTTTGCCCTGTTCTAAGCAGGCAATACTATTAAATAACGGTTTACCTCCAGCGGCGTGCGCCTCCGGATTTGGGTCTACCGTACCCACCAACACCGCTAAATTGGGTGGCAAATCCTCTGCTAGCTGCTGCAACACCGTTGCCATAGACTCGACGAAGCCGGGATTCAGCAGCAAATCTCGTGGCGGATAGCCGCACAAAGAGAGTTCCGGCGTCAGCAACAAACGGGCACCTTGCTGAGTTGCCTGTCTTGCCGCCTCTAGAATTTGTTGGGCATTGCCGGTGAGGTTGCCAATTGTGGGGTTGAGTTGAGCGATCGCAATTTTCATATTCAGTTATCACCTGCGTCGTTCTGATTATTTAAACTAATTTTTCAATCGCAGCAATTAGGATTTAGATTGCCAATGTTTTAATTCTTCATTCATAAAATAATTAATCAAATCTTGATATAGCTTTTCAATTACATCTGGATTTAAACCTTGTTCTTCAGCCCAAAGACGTCTTTGCTGCAACATCGACTGAACCCTTTCCGGGGCTTTTACACTAGTTTCGTTTGTTTTAAACTTTGCCGCCGCTTTTACATATTCAAATCGTTTACCAAAAGCTGCGATAATTTGGCGGTCAATTTCATCAATCTCCTGACGAATTTCTTCAATATTTGAACAATCTTTGGTTTGTTTCATAATTGGCTTTCCTTATCTGATTTTTTATGATTAACGCAAAGGTTCGCAAAGGGTAACGCAGAGTAACGCAAAGGAAGATAAAATTAAATTGTTTTTTTAACTTAGCGAACTTTTGCGCGAACCTTTGCGTTAGCGAAGCGGCGCGACAGCGCTACCTTTGCGTTTAAATAAATACCAACGGTTTATCCTTAAACGGAGCAAACGCTTCAGCATCAAATCGATACAAACTCGCCGGACGCCCCGCCCCTCGCGAGACTTTGACTTTGGTATCGTAAAGAAAACCCAGCTTCAAGAGTCGGGCGCGAAAATTAGAATAATCCGAGAAATTTTCACCTAAAACGGTCGTGTAAAGCTGATATAAGTCACTCAAAGTAAATAACTCCGGCAACACTTCAAAGGCGACTGGGCTATATTCCAATTTATTTCGCAGACGCCGATGACCATACTCTAAGATTTTATGATGGTCAAAGGCTAATTGTGGCACTTGCTCTAAAGGATACCAGGCAATTCCACTCACTCCATCGGCAATTAATTCAGCTTCTTCAAATCGCACTAAAGCAAAATAACTGACCGACAGATAACGAACTGCGTAGCTTTCTTCGCATTCCCTCGGATCTCGTCCAGGCCCGCCAAAGGTGTATAACTGCTCTAAATACAGATTTTTCACGCGAATCTTTTCAGCCAAAATCCGATAGGCGGCATCTTCTAAAGATTCCCCTTGCCGCACTAAAGTACCGGGCAAACTCCACCGATCGGAAAAAGGTTCGTCCTGCCGCATTACTAACAAAACTAATAGTCGGTTTTGCGCCGTATCGACTGAGAAAATCACGTTATCGACTCCGACTTTAAAATCCGCTAATGCCGGTTTTTTTACCGAATCTCCTATCTTTTTCGAGCTGCGTCCTCGCATTCGTATAAACGTTCTCTGTGAATATAATCCTCAACGGTCGTCGTCAAGGCTTGTCTGTTGCCATTCTCACGATAAGCTGTGGAAGAAACCGCCGGTGGTTTGATGTCAGCGATCGCAATCTGCGCCCCTAGTTGCCTCAGCGCTTCCAAATCAGAGTCATCTATCGCATATCCTGGTCTAGGCACCACAAGTAGATGCACTTGCTGCAATAAATCTTCAACTCTATACCAACGCGGCATCTGGTTTACTAAATCCGAACCAATGACGACGGTAAAATCTGCCGACATCCCCCAGCATTGCCTAGCCTTCTGCACCGTCTCCAGAGTTCTAGGGCTACTGAATTCCGGATACAGCCCAATATTGTGGCAACTCGGATGAATTTCCTCAATCAGCAACCGTAGCATTGTTGAGCGATGTTCTAGCGGCGTTTGATGCGATTTAAACGGATTATTTGAAGCCCAAACCGCCACCCAATCATAGTGTTGCGACAGCCATTTCAAAATCGCTTGATGCCCAGAAGTTGGCGGGTCAGCACTCGTACCAAACAAAGCAATTCTCATTATCTTCCTAATTCCTCTTCTTGCTCTTTCTTCGTGTCCTTTGCGTCTAAGCGCTAAGGCGCAGGCTCGGCCAACGCGGTTCGTTCTCAACTCCCCTAAGCAGCGCGACAAGTTTTTTGCGTCAACTCCAGCAGTGCATCTGAAACCTCCACCGACGGCGAAACAGGCGAATCCAATTGACGAGTCTCGGCTGGTAAACTCCCTACCGAAATTGCAGTTCGTTCTCGAATTTGGGTTAAAGATTCTGGTAGAAACACCCGTTCCCCTTGCTTAAACATCGGCTGCAACAAAGGCTGCTCAAACTGCGGACTTTCCGTCACCAATCCCAATCGATCTCCTTTCATCAAATTGCCCTCAAAGCAGCGAAAAATCTGCTTGCGACCGGGATAAGTTAACTTGCCATTCGACTGTTTCATTACAGGAATGCCATCAATTTCAACCAGTTTATACACTCCATTAACTGGGGTTCCTGTAACCAATCGAGTTCCCAGTCCATAACCATCAATGCAAGCACCCTCTGCTTGCAATCGGGCAATTTCCCACTCATCCAAATCGCCACTGGCAAAGATGGGAACATCCGGTAAGAGCGATCGCACTTGTTTGGATAACCCTACCAAATCGCCAGAATCTAGCCGCACCCCAGACAATTGCATTTCTCCTGCATCGAGCTTTTCTGCCAGCATTTGGGCAGCGGCAACTGTATCGTAGGTATCAATCAACAACGGCGCACCTGGAAAATATCGATGGAAGGCGGTAAAAGCCTCTCCCTCACTCCCAGCAGTTGCTGTCAGCGCCATCACCAAAGCATGAGCCATCGTCCCGCTGGGCTTTTGACCCAACTTGATCGCTGCCAGTACATTAGAAGTCGCGTCCAATCCAGCCGCCAATGCCGCCCTGGCTGCCCACAGAGACGCTTGGGGGCTAAAAGCGCGTCGGGTGCCAAATTCCAGCAGCGTCGCTTCCGGCCCCGCGACATCCCGTATCCGCGCCGCTCGTGTGGCAACTAAAGTTTGATAATTAATTGTATTCAGCAGGTAGGTTTCCACTAGCTGAGCTTGCCAAAGGGGGGCTTCCACCCGCAGCAGCGGCTCGTTGGCGAACACGGCGGTTCCCTCTGGAACTGCCCAAACATCGCCGGTGAAGCGAGCATCTGCCAATAGCGACCAAAATCGCTCTGGTGCCCGATCGAAAATTCCGGTCGCCTGCAAAGCCGCTATCTGGCTGGGACTGAAGCGGAATTTCTCCAGATAGTCCAGCGCCTGTTCCAACCCCATCGCAATCAAGTAGCCAAAGCCAGCGGGTAGACGCCGCGCAAATAGCTCAAAGCTTGCCCGAGTTTGATCTAAACCTTCGCCGGTGTAGCAAGCTGCCATTGTCAGCTGATACAAATCGGTCAAGAGGCTGTAATCTTCAGAAGCGATCGCCAATTCTCGATCTTCTACCCTAACCGGCTCCTGAAGCAGGTTAGCAGGATGCTTTACAAGTCCGTCCACGGAAGTTCTCATCATCTTGCTTCCTAGCCAGAGAGAGTGGGCTTTTTAATTATAGTAAGATTTACCATAATAGTGTCAAGGCATTTTGATGATTGCTTGAAGAAGAGGGCTGTTGAAAAGAGCTGTACTGCCATCTTCAGGTCATTCTTAGGTTATATACATTATTCTTAATAGTATTTTGACTTAAAAGCTACAGAAAAGGGCAATTAATGTCAGAAGGACACAGGAGAGTGAAAAAGGGAGAGGGGGCGGCGTTACTCATTAGCGATTAACCACTCGCCATCAGTTTTTAGGGTTAATTGTGCAAAATCTAAATAAATTTTAAAGTATGTAGAAATCTTAAGTAAACTGACCGCCAACTCAAGTCTAAGCAAAGTATTGCAAACCTACTCAAACAAGTATTGCAAATTACCTCAAATTATCGAGCCAGATTCATAATAAAAGTATCAAACGCTAATATACATTTCATCGAATCCCCAAAGGAATCTGGAGAGTAAAGATATGAGTCTTACCCGAACGTTTGACAATATCATCCAATATTTTTCTGGCGCGATCGCTCGCATCTTTGGACTGAGTGACGATGCATATCCGGTAACTGGCGTGCAGCCCTTTACAGGAGAACCGTTTAGCGCACGTCGCAAAGAAGATTGGTAGTCAGCCTAAATGCTTTTTTCTATATTGTTGGAGTCAAAAATAAGAAATTTGGTGGAGGAAGAGGCTCTTTCTCCACCAAATTTTATGAAATGATTTTAAAAATTATTCTTCTGATATGGCTAAAAAGTCCCGCCAGAACGTCTTTTAATGTGTCAGTCACCTCAGACTGCTCTGTTGGATGGTTTAACATCCCTTTGGTGGCTGCAAAGCAGGGGAAACGACAAAAACCCTGTACCACTACTTAACGCTCAACTGGCGCTCAACTGGCTTGGTTAGCCCATATCCTGAGAATGGGCAATGAATGACCACTCGCCGCCTAGACGCCGTTCTCCTAAGTGGGGCAATTCGCAGGACAAACAGCAAAACGCCTGCTATGGTCGGGCAATATTCGGTGGATGAGGAAAATTCACGCACCGAATATTGCCTAGTTCTATAGTGACAAGCGTTCTATAAAATTGTATGGAATTTAATACAAAAGTTAGAGCTTATTTAAAGTTCTAAATACTCATTTGACGTAGCTGATGTTGTTCCTGGTTAAACTGCTTTTGTTCGGGGGTTAATACGTCATAATCAATGGGCGATCGCATATCCCACTGCACTCCTGCCAATAGCAGTAAAGTCCCCGCCATTACAAGACCCGTGGTGAGAAATTGCCAGCCTCCGACATAAGGCAAGATCCCAATGCCCAATAGATGAACGAACCCGTTAATCAGGAAAGTACGCGATCGCATTCCCATCCCCGTAAAAAAGTAGCCAATGGTACTTAAACCCAGCCAAAACTGACACAGGTTCATCAGCACCAACCCCCAACCCAGAAAAATACCCAAGTCAGTTAGCACCATCCCGAATAACATCAGTGCAACCCAGCTATAAAGCAGCCAGCGCAGGCGTTCTACTTTCACCCAAAAGTGAGTCAACACCACCATCCCCACCGTACCGACTAAGGTAAGTGCTGACCAAAACATCGCTTGCACGTACCAGCTAACAGGTAAAAACTGAGCATTGATAAAAATTGCAGCGGTAATCCAACCCCAAACAATAAACGCCTGATCGATTCGAGAATAAAAGCTCGAAATCAGCGTTTTATTTCCAACTTGCAAGTGAATACGTAAAAGCCCCTGACGATCCTGAAAATCAAGGGCTTCCTGTTTGCTACGGACAAGCGGTTCAGCAGGATTAAAAAAAGTCATTGACATCCATCTTTGGAGATAAATTGAATAAAGCGGGAGTATGTCCCTAGATAGGCTTCTTCAACTATCTTAATGGAAGCAGAAAATTTGTAATCTGGGATTCTACGGATATTGCAACCAAACTAACTGTTTGCTAGTTATCGAAAGTGTTAGCTAAGTAAAAGCATCTGAGTCAAGAAAAAAGCGATCGCGGCACTGCCTACAGGAACCGTCAGATTGTCGATGCCGAACCAGGAGAAAGCTTCTAAGAGAGTAGCAAAGAAAGCAATGAAGAGCGGCACTACCCACGTTTGCCAGATATTGCCCTGGACTCCTAGGAAAATTAAGCTACTAACCCCATAGCTAACCAGGAACATCGTCAGCGAGCCTTCCCAACTTTTACGGATGCCCCAAAATTCATAGCGATGCTTACCAAATCGTTGACCAATGAGAGCAGCTAAGCCATCCCCCCAAGTCATCACCAAAATTCCCAGTGCTGCATATTGGGGTTGGTTTAGAGGCCAGAACCAACCGATTAAAATGCCAATACTGAGGGCATAGCAAAATGTCCCCCAGCTCTTGCGCCCAACGCTGTTAATGCCTGGGAGGATCGGGAATTTGTATGACAAAAGAGCCACTGCACTCGCGAAAATCGAAGCCGTAATCCCCACCCAAGCGGGAAGGTTCAGCCACCAGGCAAGCAAAATCACATTGCCCGTGCCAATGTGAACCACCTTCCGCACCTTTTCCGGTTCGGTAGAAGTGTAGCGATGCAGCCCTTCTGCCAGTAACACAAGAATGCCCAGGCAAGCCCCAACTAACCCAATGTGGAGCCATAGATCCGGAATTGATTCTAACCACAACACGGATTTACGCAAAGATTGAATTATAAAAAAAAGCTCTCCTTACCAATCTATTAGATCCAGGGCACAGTAATGAAAATATTACTAATTTGGCTAATTCGGGGATACCGAGTGCTAATTTCTCCCCTTCTTCCCCCAGCGTGTCGGTTTCAGCCGACTTGTTCCAAATATGCTTTAGAGGCGGTAGAGAGATTTGGCCCTTGGCGCGGCGGCTGGATGGCGATTCGGCGCATCTTGCGCTGCCATCCCTTCCATCCTGGCGGTTACGATCCGGTGCCACCCGCCGCTTCTGGGGCGGTTAAACAAACAAAAGAGTAAATGAAGTCATCGCGGGTATCAGATCGTCTAGAGGAGTTGCGTCGTAGTCGGTTTGTAGGACGCGATCGCGAACAAACTCTATTTCAGTCGGCGCTGGACGAGGCGCAATTACCTTGGCATCTCCTCTATATCTATGGTTCGGGTGGTGTTGGCAAGACGACTTTGCTGCGCGAGTTTGCCTACATCTGCGAACAAGCGAAAACACCAGTCGTCTACCTGGATACCCGTAATGTCGAACCTTCACCCGACTCTTTTTTCAGCGCCCTCCAGATGGTTATCGGTCTGGAGCATCAAAACCAGCTTTGGGAGTGGTTTGCTTCCCAACCCGGTCACTGTGTCATTCTGATCGATACCTACGAAACCTTAACGCCACTAGAAGACTGGCTGCGGGAATTTTTCTTACCCCAGTTGCCGGAAAATGCCCTCGTCGTTCTCGCGGGTCGTCAACCCCCGTCATCTGCTTGGCGTGCCGATCCGGGGTGGCAGGCGTTGATGCGTTTAATATCCTTAGATAACCTGAATCCAGAAGAAAGTCGGACGTATCTGACCAAACGTCAGATTCCTGTCGAACAGCATTCCTCTGTCTTAAACTTTACTCGCGGTCATCCTCTGGCAATATCTCTAGTTGCAGATGTTTTTGCCCAGCACGGCAATATTCATTTTCGACCAGAAGCCGCACCAGATGTGGTGAAAACTTTATTAGAACAATTTGTGCAAGAAGTCCCCAGTCCGTTGCATCGGGCAGCATTAGAAGTTTGTGCTTTAGTGCGTTTAACTACCGAAGCACTGCTGTGTGAAACTCTCGCGATTCCCGATGCTTACGAGTTGTTCAACTGGCTGCGAGGACTTTCGTTTATAGAATCGAGATTACAAGGTATCTTTCCCCACGACTTAGCACGGGAAGCAATTTCCGCTGACTTGCGCTGGCGAAATCCCGAACGCTATGCCGAACTGTTCGGTCGTGCCCGTGGTTATTACTGCAAACGTATCCTGCAAACTCAGGGTTCGGAACTAGAACGCGCCCTATTTGATTATGTTTTCAAAAGTCCGCAAGTACGACAATTTTTTATATGGCAAGACAACAACTTGCTGACCGACACTCTGCGCGAGAGCGATCGCTCGGTGCTGATGGAGATGGTGGCGACTCATGAGGGGGAAGCTTCTGCCCAGCTTTTGGCACATTGGTTGGCGCGACAGCCTCAAGGAGTGTTGGTGTTTCGCCAGTCGGAGGAGGGAACTCCTCTAGGCTTTATGATGATGCTGGCTTTGGATGAAGCTAGTTTAGAAGATTTACAAGTTGACCCCGCTACTCAGGCGGTGTGGAATTATATCCAGCAGCAGGGAGCATTACAACTTGGTGAGAAGGCTACGTTCTGCCGCTTTTGGATGGCTGCTGATACTTATCAAGCTGTTTCCCAAATTCAAAGCCTCATCTTTATCAAAATTTTTCGGCATTGCGTCACGACTCCCGGCTTAGCTTTTATTTTTACAGCGATCGCTCAACCGGATTTCTGGGAATTGTTTTGTACGGCAGCCAATATGCCGTTGCTGCCAGAAACATCTTTTGAAGTGGGTGGACGGCGTTATGGTGTATCCGCGCACAATTATCGAGTTTCTCCCGTATTCAATGATTTGTTGGAACTGCCAGCTTGGGCGATCGCGATCGCTCCACCAGGAGAGGGGGAGATAAGGCAAGGGAAGGGAATACCAATCCCCCATTCCTCATTACCACTTCCCAATTCCCCTTTAAGCCAATCTGAATTTGCCTCTGCGGTGCATCAAGCTTTGCGGGATTTCGTGCGACCGGAGGCACTATTACATAATCCTTTAGCGCGATCGCATCTGGTTATCGAACGTGCAGGCACCAATACTCGTGCAGCAGAACGAATTGCCGCCTTACAAGCGCTGTTGCAAGAAGCGGTTGAATCGTTACAGCGATCGCCCCACGAAGCCAAATTTTATCGCGCTTTGGATCGCGCCTACCTGCACCCCGCTCCATCGCAGGAACGAGCCGCAGAAATATTAGATATATCTATCGGCACCTTTCGCCGTCATTTGAAAGCAGGAATTGTGCGAGTCACAGAGATTTTGTGGCATCAAGAAATCGACCGACTGGAAAACTAATATCAAGCATGTCGCTTTTTGAAGACAAGCCAATGGCTAATACAAGAGTGACTATTAGCCGTTAGCCATTAGAAATTGATCGCTTTTCGATCGAGTTTCGATCTGGAATTGTATAGCTTTCTTTCGCCAAACTAAAACTAACCCAAGCAAAAATTGTACTTGACAAGGAATGGCGAATATGTACTTTTCTCAAATAGCTGCATCAGTCGCTGTTGCCGCAACCGTGGTTCTTGGTATCTCAGGCAGCACCGCTATTGCTAGTAAAGCAGTGTCAAGCACGACAGCACCAAAGGCAGGCAGCTCGAATCTTATTTCATTGCTAACGGCTCAAAAACACAGCAACTCACCGACAAACACTGTATCTGACAAACTCGCTCGCCAACTCCAAGTAACACTGGACAAAACCCGCTTGGCAGCGGGAGTTCCAGGTAAAGGAGGAGTAGCTGGTGCAACTTTAGCGATCGCCAGCCGCGACGAGGGACAATGGTTTGGGTCTAGTGGTGTAGCTGACCTGGCAACGGGAACCTCTGTGGGTCCACAGGATCAATTCCGCATCGGGAGCGCCACGAAGACATTTACGGCAACCGTTGTGCTGCAACTGGTGGATGAAGGAAAGCTCAAATTAGACGATACTTTAGACAAATGGCTTCCTTCAATTGCCAAAAATATTCCGAACAGTAACAAAAATACAATTCGCCAACTCTTGAACGGCACCAGCGGCATCTACGATTACTTAGCCGACGACAGCGCGATTTGGCAGGATATCCTTCAGAATCCATACAGAGACTGGAAGCCAGAGGAGCTTGTTTCCTACATTTACGGACGACAACCAACGATTGGGAAGTGGGTCTATCCCAACACTGGTTTTATCTTGCTAGGGATGATCGTTGAAAAGGCGACAAATTCCAGCCTAGCTAGCCAAATAGAAAATCGAATTATTAAACCCTTAGGGCTGAAAAATACCTTTTTTACTGCTAGAACCGATAGCGTTCCGGGGGGAATCGTTCATGCATATTGGGATATCTACCCTCAGGATGGAATTGATGAGGATCTTACATCTGTAAATATGTCAGTAGCATGGGCTGCTGGCACAATGGTTTCCAATACGCAAGACCTGATTCGCTTTGGCGATAAACTTTTCCGGGGTAAATTGTTGAAACCTCGCACCCTCAAGGAAATGCTTACCTTTATCGACTTGGGAAGCGGTTTCGGATATGGGTTGGGGATTTGGTCTAACGACACCCCTTGGGGAAAAGCATGGCGAATCAGCGGGAGTGGCATCGGGACTGCTGCTGCGCTGTGGTACTTACCTAATCGAGGGCTTACCGTAGTGTCTTTGTCAAACCAAGAAGTCGGACAGTATTTTACCTCTATCCGCAATGCCACTCTAGAGTTAGTGCTGGGGAAACCGTAAGCAAGGCGATCGCACTTTCGTACCTAAACCCAGCATCCTAGCAGGATTGATGATACTCAGTGCTGGGTTCTTAGCTCCGCGCCAGCGCCGAATCAGTGCAACCAAGAAAACTTCGTAGAGTTCAAATCAGACAGGCAAACATAAAATATGGCGATCGCGATTCGGAACGCCCTGTCACAGGATTTCACCCAAATCGAGCAAATCTCGGTTGCAGCTTACCAGGAGTACGCACGCGCCCTAGCGCCCGGTGGCTGGGAGGTGATGCAGGGGAATTTGTCCCAAGTCGCAAAGAGAGCCGAGGTAGCTCAGTTAATCGTGGCACAGGAGGATTGTCACCTCGTCGGGACAGTGGCGTACTTTGCTCCTGGTAAGTCTGACGGCAGGCTGTTTCCGCCCCAGTGGGCATCCATTCGCTTGCTGGCAGTATCCCCTTCCCATCGCGGAAAGGGAGCCGGACGACTGCTTACCCAGGAGTGTATTCAGCGTGCAAAAGCAGACGGTGCCTGCGAAATTGGAGTGCATACGAGCGAGTTGATGACGGTTGCCAGAAAAATGTATGAGCGAATGGGATTTCAGCAGGACATCGAACTCCCACCTATGTTTGGTCTTCGGTATTGGCGTTACGTGCTACCGCTGACCAAAACGCACGAACCATGCAGCGATTGAGAAAATCACCCGATCGGGTGAGTCCATAGGATGAGGTTTACTAGAACCGCTTCTTTTACACTAGGTAGGAAACTTCTATAGCCTTTCGGGGAGTAAAAGTTTCCTACCTAGTGTGGCAGATTAACAGGATGACCCATCTAAAAGCCGGTTGAACAGCCAGCCATTTCTGAATCGCTAACGGCTAATAATTCATTGCTATTAGCATTCGCAAAACCAGAAATACATAAAGCTGCGATCGCCCAAGTTTATTAAAAGAACGCTTGAAAACACTGAATTTTTCTGGCTGGCGCGAACTGATAGCTACTTAGTTTTCCGGGTCATATTGTTAATATAAAAATTTTTGAGGGGTGAATATGTCTCTGATCCGCGACCTTGTACAACAGGCTCTGGCAACAGGTTATTTAACCATTGCAGCAGAAAATCAACTGCGACAGCTTTTAAGAACTAAGTATGGTCTGGAAGACTTCAACGCTTTCATGGCTTTACAGACAGCTGCAATGTCTGGTCAGGTGAAGCAAGAATCGCGG
The DNA here is from genome assembly GCF_014695825.1 of Coleofasciculus sp. FACHB-542. NCBI lineage: Bacteria > Bacillati > Cyanobacteriota > Cyanophyceae > Coleofasciculales > Coleofasciculaceae > Coleofasciculus > Coleofasciculus sp. FACHB-542. The sequence goes on from NZ_JACJPB010000042.1 coordinate 85,996, forward strand.
GAATTAAGAGGGTTACAGCAAACTTTCTGTAAAACGAATAAGCAACCTAACACGCAATACGCAATTCGGTAATTTTTCAATTTTATCCATCCATAAAGGGCAAGTTAATGGCGGAAACCCAATGCTTAAAAATTCGGATTAAGCCAGGATTGACCCTCCCTGTAATTGGTTGGATCAAGAACTTGAACAATCAATTGGATGAAGTGCGGGAATTGCTGAGGAACGAAGGAGTTATTATAGAATCTATCTTTCTCGAACGCAGCCAAGATGGGGACTATTTAATTTTGTATCAAAAGGCAAAAGATTTAAGCAAAGCTAGCGAAACATTCCATGAATCTAGCTCTCCACTCGCCTTGGCTACTCAGAAATTCATTAGCGAAACATGGGGAGACATCCAGCCCCTAGAATTAGTCATCGACTTAGAGGGGATGACAGAAGTTTAGGTATTGCGGAAATCAACTATCAAGATTACGCTAGATACAGCAATTTTTTGATGAACCGCGAAGTCGCGTTGGCGTAGCCTGCGCGTTAGCGCTTAGGGCGCGAAGAAAGAAAAGAAAGAAGATTTTAAGGGATGAATTAAGATTGTTATTGTGGATTCTAGCACTGTTAATTTTTTATTAATAATTATTTTCTAAGTTTGATATAGATATTTAGCTTTTAAATCTTTTTATCTCGTTATTTTGAAGCGTCGATTAAACTTGTCTAAAACTACTGATAAAAATACTGCATATTTTGAATATTTCACGCCAGACGGCAAAATAAGGTCAGTCTGAAAGAGCGGAATATGAAACCTTATCAGCAGATTGTAATTGTAGAGTGTGGTGAGCCGCTCACTGCCATTCCTTTGGAACAATTTGCGGTTGTCTCTCCCCATCCTTATGAAAAATTGGGTGCGACTTATGGCGATCGCTCACCTTATTATCTCCGTCAGGGTGTCCTCGAATCCCTAATTGCCGCCCAACACCAATTGGCTGTCACGAATCCCGGTTGGCGGATCGATCTCTTTGATGCCTATCGACCCGTGGAAGTCCAGCAATTTATGGTAGATTACACCTTTGCTGAAGTGGTTCAGGCTCAAGGGTTAAACATAGTTGAGTTAACAGAAGCTCAGCGTCAAGCAATCTGGGAGACAGTTTATCAATTTTGGGCACCCCCCAGCCTCGATTCAGCAACGCCGCCGCCTCACAGTACGGGGGCGGCGGTAGATATCACCCTAGTAGACAATACTGGCAAGACGATAGATATGGGGGGAGAAATTGATGAAATATCAGCGCGATCGCATCCCGATTATTATGCCAATAGCACCCAGGCAGTCGAACAGCAGTATCATTTTCACCGGCAGCTATTAAATGATGTCATGCTCCAAGCTGGGTTTCGCCGTCATCCCAACGAGTGGTGGCATTTCTGCTTGGGCGATCAGATGTGGGCGTGGTTATGCAATCAAGAAAATCCCCATCATCCTGTGACTGCCCGTTACGGTAGAGTTGCTTGAGCTAGGAAAGGATATCTATGGCGATCTGAAATGTCTTAACATCTATTGGTTGGGGGTAATTTAGCTTTTTTGCTGATTTCCTCGCAATTTCATTTGAATCTTCTCTCTTGAATTTCTCTTTCCCTCTGTCTTTATTGCTCCGCATCGCTAGCTAGCAAAGGAAGAGCAACTAGACGTGATATCAGGGAAGCCAGTTAGATATCCTAAGTTAAGAATGGATAAAAAACGATGACTACATCTAGGCGCGTATTCGTTTTAATATTTAATCCTCGGACTGACAACGAGGGGATTCACTCGATTCAGATTGGCGATCGCAACTGGATACTCATGTTTGAATCAGAAGACGATGCGACTCGCTATGCAATGCTGCTAGAAGCACAAGATTTTCTCAGTCCCAGTGTTGAAGCCATCGATGCAGAGGAAGTCGAGGCATTTTGCGAGGGTGCAGGTTACGAGTGCAAGCTAATTCCGGAGGGATTTGTTCCCGAAGGAGATGCGGAACGTCTTTTTCTGGTTCCGCCAGAAACGAATCTGGAGGAAACAGACTGGAAACCAGATGCTCCGCAAGCGGAAGTTTCCGATCTAGACAGAATTCGCCGTCAATTAGAAGGACTGTTATGAAAGGATCGAGGATGTTAGCGATCGCGTAACCCATAGCGGCGCTTTCTTGGCAGGATGAACGATAAAAAAAATGAAGGATCGAGGATGAAGAATCTGGAGGAGCGGGGACATCTTTTAACAGAACAGGTTAATCCCAATAGCCAGAATCTAGACCAGATGAGTTCTCTGGAATTGGTAGATTTGTTCAATCAGGAAGATGCTCAGACGCTAGCAGCGATCGCAATCGCCAGAACTCAGCTCGCTGAAGCAATCGATAAGACGGCTGAGGCGTTACGTCATGGAGGACGCCTGTTTTATGTGGGAGCTGGCACGAGCGGGCGTTTGGGCGTCTTGGATGCAGCCGAGTGTCCGCCCACCTTTTGTACGCCGCCAGAACTGGTACAAGGGATTATCGCCGGGGGTGCGGGGGCGTTAATCCGCAGCTCAGAAGATTTAGAAGACAAAGATGAAGACGGGGCATCTGCGATCGCAACTCGGCAGATTACCCATCTCGATGTCGTTGTCGGCATCACCGCCGGGGGAACAACACCTTTTGTCCACGGTGCAATCCAAGCGGCACGTCAGCGGGGTGCAACCACGATTTTGATTGCCTGTGTCCCAGCCGAACAAGTTACCATCGATGCAGATTTAGATATTCGCCTAATCGTAGGGCCAGAAGTAGTGGCAGGCTCGACGCGACTGAAATCCGGAACCGTCACTAAAATGGCTTTAAATATCCTCTCCACCGGCGTGATGGTGAAGCTGGGCAAAGTCTACGGCAATCGCATGGTAGATGTCGCCGTTACTAATAAAAAATTGCACGATCGCGCCCTGCGAATGCTGCAAGACCTCACGGATTTAAATCGAGAAGACGCTGGATATTTGCTGGAGCAAAGTGGGCGTTCTGTCAAGTTAGCGTTGTTGATGCATTGGACGGGTTTGGAGAAGCAAGAAGGCGATCGCCTCCTTGCAGAACACAAAGGTAATCTCAGAGCAGCTGTTTCCAGCTACAACCACCCCAGCGACTCTCCCTAAATTTGAGATTTGAGATGTTGGAATTCTATTTCAACTCTCAAATTTTTCCCAGTTTCAACGGCTGATATTGCCTTGCCGATTTGAGGCAATTTTTGATTTTTATCACCACTGGGGCTGTGCTGCCAATAACTCCTCAGCTGCCGGTGCATCTACCGGCTTAGAAAAAAAGTATCCCTGTCCGTATTCACATTGCAGCCGCTTGAGCTGAAGCATCTGCTCTGCGGTTTCGATACCTTCGGCAACCACATCCATCCCCAAATTGTGAGCCAGCGTCATAATTGTCTGGACAATTTCCCAGCGATTTTCCTCATCCCCCATGCCGCTAATAAAGGAGCGGTCAATTTTCAAGGTATCAATTGGTAGGCAATGCAGACGCCCCAAGGAAGAATAGCCGGTGCCAAAGTCGTCAATTCCCACTTTCACTCCCAAGGCTCTGAGCTGCTCAAGCATAGCGGTTACGGCATCGGCATCTTCTAGCAAGCAAGTTTCAGTAATCTCTAGCTTTAAACTGCGAGTTTCCAAACCAGTCTCCCGAACAATTCGATCGATCTGCTGAACCATGTCAGATTGGGCAAACTGCATCGCAGAAAGATTTACGCCAATTGTTAATTGTTCATAGTTGGATGTTGAGGGTTCACTATTCTGAACGAATCTTTCTTGCCAAGCCCGCATCTGGCAGCAGGCTTCGCGCAATACCCACCAATCCAGTTGCGCCATCAGCCCAGTTTCTTCTGCAACGGGAATAAACTCAAGCGGGGAAACTAACCCTCTCTTGGGATGCTGCCAGCGCACGAGTGCCTCAAAGGCAGTAATTTTGCCGGTTGAGAGGGAGATAATAGGCTGGTAGTAAACCCGAAACTCAGAGTTAGGTAAAAGTTTTAAGTTTGGAGTTTTGAGTTTTGAATTTTCATCTTGTAAAGGAGAACTCAAAACGGAGAACTCAAAACCTTCCTTAGATAAAGCCCCAATTGCCAGACGCAGGTCGGTTTCTAATTGTAAAAGTGCGATCGCGCGTGCATGTAAAGTCGTGTGGAACACTGCATAACGCCCTTTCCCCATGATTTTTGCCTGAGATAGGGCAATGTCGGCATCGCGCAGCAAGTCCCACTCCGGGTTAAGTCCGGGTTCTTGCCCCTTTTGAGTGTTGGGTGAAGGAAGGGTTGAAGGCGTGAGGAAGGGAATTGTCTTACCATCCTGTCCCACTGTCCGATTCTCCGGCTCTCCGACTCTCCGGCTCAGGGCAATGCCAATACTCGCGGCGGCGAATACTTCATGTCCATCAAGGTAAAAAGGGGATGCGAGGGCTTCGTGGATTGACTCGGCAACGCGGGTCGCATCACTTAATTGCTGAATCTCCTCAAGCAGGATCGTGAACTCGTCTCCGCCAAGACGTGCCACCGTATCTCTGGGGCGCATCAGGGTACAAAGCCGATGCGCGATCGCGACGAGTAGTTTATCTCCGACCGTATGCCCCAAGCTGTCGTTAATCACCTTAAATCGGTCGAGATCCACAAACAGCACCGCAAATAGATAATTTTCAAACTGATAGGTACGTTCTAGGGCAACCTCCAACCGCTCCATAAATAAGGTTCGATTGGGCAAACCCGTCAGCGAGTCATAAAGTTGCCGTTGTTGCTGCTGTTGCTCAATGTGTTGAAGCTGCGCTTTCATTCGCAGACGCTCTTGGATGCTCAAGCTCGCTGCCGTTAAACAAAATAATCCCACGGGTGACACGACCGGCATCAAGTAACCCACCCGCAAAAGCACTACACTGACAATGACCCAGCCGCTACAAAGACTAACGACTGCAATCAGCTGGTGTCTCGCCCGATAGCGGTTGAGAGTGAAGCCAAGCATTGGCCCGCCCAACAACAGGAAAACTAGCAGCCACTTGGGGTCTGGGGTTTTCAGAAAGTTTTGTTGCAAGAGATTATTCAGAACGGTAGCGTGCAGGTGAATTCCACTCGCGGGTGGATGACCTTCAAACGGAGTGTTTAGAGGATCGAGAGCGGCGGCTGTGACGCCCACCATCACAATTTTTCCCTTGAATGCCGAGGCAGGCACTTTCCCCTGAAGGACTGAAACAAAGGAATAGTGCGGTGCCTGAAGCACCTCACCGGGCCAGTTCACGAGCAGCGGTTGATTCATCGGTGGGAGTTTTACCGGCTCTTTCACCAGTGAATAAACCTGGGAAGCCGCGATGCTTAAAAGAGGCACGCCTTCAAGTTGCGGTACAACTTGGCGAGTTAAACCATCGCTATCCTTGTGGTTGGCAATATGTCCGATTGCGATCGCGCTTTTACTCAATTCTGGAGTTGGAGGCAAAGGGGTCTTTCTGAGATCCCACCCCTGCGCCAACACCACCTGACCCACTTTTTCCATCACCGCCGCCATCTGTGCATCTTCCGGGCTACTTTCGGGCATCAGCACGTCCAATACCACCACACTTGGCTCTGCTGCGGATAGTTGATTCAGCAACTGGGTGTATTGCTTGCGAGGCCAAGGAAAACGACCTAGTTCCGTTAAACTGGCATCATCAATGTCAATCAACACCACCCGCTCATCCCAAGGCATCGTTCCCCGGAGGCGGAATAAACCCCGATAAGCAAGCTGTTCCAGTGGTTGCCAAATCCCTAGCACCAAACCACTTGCAACGATTAAAGAAGGAAAAAAGAAAAAAGCAAAATTAGCAATAAAGGATTTTTTTTCTTTTTCTTTTTCTTCTACTTTTAAACTTTGAATTTTGGACTTTTCAGGGAATTGCCAGTTCATACATCTGCTGTTTTCCCAAAGGAGTCGCAACAGCCTTGATGCGACCGTTTATAACAATTTTGCTTAATGCTGCTAGGTTTAATTTTTTCCAACTCTCAATTTGGTAGAGACGCGAACTGACTCTTTCAGCGCTAGGCTAACGCCTCGCTTCGCTGTTTTCATGCCCGTTTTCATGCCCAAAAGGCTGTACGCGATCGCCTTTGTTCCCTTGCGAATTCAACCTCAATCCGAAATCTACCATCCAAAATTTTCTAAAAGGTTTTGTTAAATGGATACCCAAATTTGTAATTGCGCTCAACTGCAACAGCAGCATCTCAATTATAAAAATTGATTGGGAACCATCTCTATCCCCCCACCCCCCTCCGCTGGAGAAAGGAAGACCGGGAATCATTTCCTTTCACCGGGCACTTGAGTGCATCGTTTGGTCAAACACCTCATACCGTCCCTTTCCTAGCGCTTTGGCACGATACAAGGCTGTATCGGCATCGCGCAGGAGGTCTTCAGGTCGATCGTAGCCGCTGCTGAGAACAATGCCAATACTTGCGGCAGTAAAAACTTCGTGTCCGTCGAGATAGAAAGGCGGTATCAGTTCTCGGTTGATTCGTTCGGCGATGCTGGTGGCGTGACTCAGGTCGTCAATAGCTTCCAAAAGCAGGGTAAATTCATCTCCCCCCAAACGAGCGACGATGTCTTCAGCACGCACGCAGGTTTCGAGACGGCGAGCGACGCAGCGAAGCAGCCGCTCCGCTAACGCCACCAATAATTTATCCCCAACCAGATGCCCCAAACTGTCGTTCACTTTTTTGAAGCCATCCAAATCTACAAACAGCAGCGCAAACTGAAAATCTTGACACTGTTTGGCTCGCTCCACCGCTTGACTGAGGCGCTCCATGAACAAAGCTCGGTTGGGCAAGCCCGTCAAGATATCATAAAACGCCCGTTCCCGCAGATGCTCCTTTGCCCGTTTGCGCTCGGTAATATCTTCCACCGTGCCTTCGTAGTAAAGCAGCTTACCTTCACAATCGCGCACCGCACGGGCATTTTCCGAAATCCAAATGATGCTGCCATCTTGGCGGGAAACCGCGGACTCAAACTCTGAAACGGCATCGTGTTCTTGCAACAGGCGCGTAAACTCAGCACGCCGGTTCGGATCAACGTATAGTTGCTGCTTAATATCCGTCAGACGTGCCATCAGTTCTGTCGGAGACTCATATCCATAAATGCGTGCCAGAGCGGGATTGGCACTAATATACTGTCCGTCGGGCGTTGTCTGGAAAATCCCTTCAATTGCATTCTCAAAGATACTGCGATACTTTGCTTCTGCTTGTTGCAGAGCCTCTTCTGTCCGCTTGCGCTCGGTAATATCGGTGATGAAGCCTTCAAGTCCGAGAACTTTACCGGCGCTGTCACAAACCGCCGCGCCTTTTTCCCAAACCCATTTTTCTACACCTGATTTGGTAAGAATGCGATATTCCACAACATAAGGTTTCAGAAGCGTGATGCCCGTAGCGATCGCCTCTAAAACCTTGGGTAAATCCTCAGGATGAGTAATGGAATCATAAGACACCGCGCGATCGCCAATCAATTCTTCACTGTGATACCCAGTCAGCTTAAAGCAACCTTCACTAATGTAAGTCATCGACCACGCTGGGTCATTTCCACAAGAAAACACAATCCCTGGCAACGAGTCAATCAAACTTGCAAGACGGCGCTGGCTTTCCCTCAGGGCAGCTTCCGCTTGTTTTTGCTGCATCACGGTTCCCAGATGCGCTGCTACTGCTGACACCAGCTCAACCAGTCGCTTGTCCTTCTGGCGAGATTCAAACAGGAAGAAAGTGAGAACTGCCACTACCCGATCTTTAGAGAGAATCGGCACGGCAAATCCAGCTTTGAGTCCGCAATTTCTGGCGAACTGAGTCCGGATAAAAAATGGGGGCGGCTCAATCGAAGCATCGGGAATCCACTCTGGCTGCTTGGATAACCAAACTCGTCCCGGTAGCCCAATTCCCGGTGAAAACTTCAACATTTCGCTCTGTTGCCGAAACTCACTTAGGGTTAGGGGAAGTTCTGATTGCAGCTTAGTGTTGGATTGCAGGTTAGCCTGTTGAAAGTTAGCTGGTTGATTTAAATTTTCCAGTTTCAACCTTTCAACCTGTAACTCTAAAGTGCTGCTGTACCAGGCGGGACTGCATTCTAAAACAGTGCCGTCAGAGCTGGGTATCCAAGCTTCACCAAAATTCCAGCCGGTCGTTTCACACACTTGACGTAGCGCGACTGAAAGTGCCGTATGAAAATCAGGCGCAGCACTAATTGCCTGGGTTAGGATTTGCAACAGTTTAATTTCTTCTTCAGCCCGCTGGCGCTCGGATACGTCAATAGACGTATTCGCAAAGGGGTGTAGAGTGTTAGCGGGGCGGGGGTCTAAATCCCGATTAGGGATTGAAATCATGATCAAGCCCTCCAGCGCCAGCAGTTCTCCCGATTGGGAGAAAACTCCACAACCCTGTTCCCAGACAAATTTCTCTTCTCCCGCCGCTGTGATGATGCGGTAGACAAGCTGGAAGGGTCTATATTCTTGCACGGCGGCTTGTATGGCGTTCCACACCTGCTCTCGGTCGTCGGGATGAATCAGTTGGGCATAGCAAATTTCTCGGTTGCCAATGAGTTCAAACGGAGAGTAACCAGTGAGCTGATAGCAGTCCTCGCTGACCGCTTCCATTGTCCAGCTCTGGTCGTTGCGGCAACGGTAGGCCATGCCAGGTAAGTTACTCATCAGGGTTGAAAGGGGACGAACTCCGGATAGGGATTGTCCCGTTGAAACAGGGCACTCTTGTAATGCATCTTCTGTCTGCAACGTATAAGTCATTTCAAACGGTGTTCCCAGTCCCCTGATGTTTTCCTTGAGATCAACGAGATCAACTGGTTCTAACCGCTCCACTCTCGGCGTCTCCTACAGAAATAATGTAAAGCTGGGAGAAAGCTTGTCAGCTGCGGCGAGGCAGCGAATTGCTGCTCCTTTCAGGATGGTTAGTGTATATTAAACTACCCTGAAGTTTCCAACAACAGTAAAATAGACTACACTCGAATCGCTAATTGAAGGATTTCTAATTACTAATTGCTAATAGTTTTTTAATATGCAGCATTGGATGCCAAAAGATGGAATTTTCGCTAAACAAAGATTAACGCCTTATCTGTTTTTGCTGCCTGCTTTGTTGCTTTTGGGACTAACCGTTTTCTGGCCTGCCTTACAAGCGTTTTACCTTTCTTTTACGGAATACACTCTCATCGGGCAACCGCCAGAATGGGTGGGTTTTAAGAATTTTCGGCGTTTGTGGACCGATACGGTGTTTTGGCAGACGCTGTGGAATACTCTGCTTTACCTGATTTGTGTCGTGCCGATTTTAGTTGTGGCATCGCTAGGACTAGCGATTCTGGTTAACCAAAAACTACGTGGAATTAGCTGGCTTCGGGCAGCTTATTACACACCTGTAGTCATTTCAATGGTGGTGGCTGGGATTGCTTGGAATTGGCTTTATGCAGAAAATGGTCTCTTGAATCAGGTGTTAGTAAACACAAAAATTATCCCATTTCTCCAAAATGGCGTCCCCTGGCTGACTAGCCCGCGCTTTGCCCTTTTTAGCGTCATGGTGGTGACGGTTTGGAAGGGATTAGGCTACTACATGGTGATTTATTTAGCTGGCTTGCAATCAATTCCAGCAGATGTCTATGAAGCGGCGGCAATTGATGGATCGGACGGGATTGCTAAGCATTGGGACATTACGATCCCATTGATGAAACCTTATTTAGTGCTAGTGGCGGTGATTTCTGCGATTTCTGCCACGAAAGTATTTGAAGAGGTTTATATTATGACCCAAGGAGGGCCGCGAAACAGTTCTAAAACGATTGTTTATTATCTCTATGAGCAAGCTTTCCAAAATTTAGAGATGAGTTATGCTTGCACAATTGGATTGGTGTTGTTTTTGGCAATCCTAGGGCTATCAATCTTGAATTTAAAGCTATCAAACTCAATTAAAAATTAGAAATAAAATTAAAAATAATTTTTAATCGTTCTGCTGGCAAATCCACTCAACCGCCGCGACTAAATCCGCTGCGATGAAATCCGGGCGAGTGTGGTGTTGATACTCGCCACCCAAAACGCGATCGCCAAATCCAGTCTGCACTAAAATCCCGGTACAACCGGCATTGTGCGCCATGTCGATATCGGTGGCTTTGTCACCCACCATAAAACTGCGCGCCAGCTCCAGATCGTGTTCCCAAGCAGCCGCCACCAGCATTCCCGTATTCGGCTTGCGCCAGCTACTCCAGCGGCTGAATTCTGGATTTGTCCCTCCTTCCGGGGGACTGAGATAAGGGCAGTAATACAAAGCATCTAAACGCGCCCCTGCTTCAGCTTGCAAGAGGTGGCAGAGGCGCAGATGCAGAGCATCCACATGACTAGCCGGATAGTAGCCTCGTGCGGGGCCAGATTGATTGGAGACGAGACAGCAAAACATCTGCCGGTCGTTGAGCAGCCGTACCGCCTGAGCCACCCCCGGTATCAGGTGTAAATCCTCAACTTGATGGATATAACCGGCTTCGACATTGAGGACGCCATCCCGGTCAAGAAATACTGCTGGTTTGGCAGTTTTAGACATGAATTGAATCAACAGAGAATAGTTTGGAGGGGCGGGAAAATTAAAAATTAAAAATTTTGTTTTGCATTTTTAATTTTTAATTTTTCAGGATTTAACCGCCCCAGATTTGCTGGAGAACGTCTGCTGGGGGAATGTCGGCTATCGAGCGACTAGGGGATTGCAAACCGCGAACGCGATCGCTACTCGGTAGCAATTTTTTCGCTTCTGTCGGGCCAAACAGTGCAATCGTGTAAGTCCCAACGGCGACGGCTAAGTGCATGGGCGCACTATCCGTACACAGCATCAAGTTGGCACCAGCAATCATTGCCGCCAACTTCCCGATATCTCCAGGCGAAGTCACCTTTAAGTTAGGCGAGGACTGCATCAATTCGCTAACAAACGCCTTATCCTCAGGCCCTTTGAGGAGGACAATCGGTAAATCAGGCTGTCGCTGTTGAGTTTCTTGAATAATCTGCTGCCATTTCTTGACCGGATAGATTTTATCAATCCCTTTCGCCTGAGCCAAGGCGCTAGAACCGCCATGAATCAGAATGTAGCCAGTTTCCTGAACACCCAGTTGTTTTTGTTCTTTTTCTGCCCACTCAATATCTGGTTTAGGTACATTGACCGCCAGCGGTGGACAAGGAGAATTTATTCCTAAACCTTGCAGCAAATCGTGATACATATCAGCGGCATACTGCTCGGTTTTTAGCGGAACTGGGTTGGTGAGAAACCAGTTTCCTGGCCCGTTATAGCTAATTCGAGTGGGAATGCCGGTCAGCCACAGCAGCAGCCCTACACTCCACCTGCGCCCCAGAGATAGGGCGATATCATACTCGCGATCGCGGATTATACCCAGTAAATTTCCCCAGTCTGCTGGTCCGGTACGGTCTTTGAAGTCATAGGTGAGGATTTCATTAACCGACTTGCAAACCCGGTAGGCACCCTTTGCCCTGGGTTCTACAATGACATCAATCTGAGCTTCCGGGTAATACCGCTTCAGGTCATCCAGGGTAGGGAAGAACAGAATTTGGTCGCCAATCCCGCCGGGGACAAGGGCAAGTATTCGCATTACTGTTGATTGAGGTTACTTATCAGCTTCATTTTAGGGGAAGATATACTTAGCGCAACAAGGATTAACAAAGCGGTCAGCAAAAGAGGAAGCGTGTGCATTTATTGATTCCAGCAGCAGGGATGGGGCGTCGGATGGGGAGCGAGCGAAATAAACTCCTTTTGACGTTGCTCGGTAAACCCTTGATTCACTGGACTCTCCAGGCGGTTGAAGCTTCCCGTCACATCAGTTGGATCGGTTTAATTGCTCATCCAGATGACTTTTCTGACTTCAAGGAGATTCTCGCTGACCTCTCCCTCACTAAGCCCGTGCAATTGATCGTTGGTGGGTCAACCCGTCAAGAGTCGGTCTACAACGGCTTGCAGGCGCTCCCATCCGCCCACCACGTCTTAATTCATGATGGCGCTCGGTGTCTGGCGACGCCCCAATTACTGGATCGGTGTGCTGAGGAACTGATGAATTGTCCCGGCTTAATTGCAGCGGTGCCGGTGAAAGATACGATTAAAGTCGTGGATGCGGCTGGGTTCATTGAAAGTACACCCGATCGACAGCATCTATGGGCGGCTCAAACGCCCCAAGGTTTTAAAGTTGATTTGTTGCAACAGTGTCATACGGAAGCCCGACGCCAAAATTGGGAAGTTACCGACGATGCGGCTTTATTTGAAAAGTGCAATTTGAAAGTCCGGATTGTCCAGGGAGAAGAGACGAATCTGAAGGTGACTACGCCGGTGGATTTGAGCGTAGCAGAGTTTATCCTGCGCGATCGCTTACCAACAGGATGATATTAATAACGGCGTGACTCTGGTGCGCGATCGCACTGAGCGCTTTCTTGAGCATCGGAGTTCAATTGACTGCTGGGTTCATATTTCTTTTGAACTTCTTCCAGCTGCTTAGTAATTTGATTAATTCTTTGCTTAACCGTCTGAAAGTCAATATTGCGCCAATGAATAATCGTATTTTTTACTTTTTTCTGTTCTCTGTCAGCCACAGCTTGCATTCGTCCCCCTTCACAAATTTTTTTTAACCTGTCTTGTAAATTAATGTAACTTGTGATACTGAACAGTCCACTCCGTCTTGCGGAGGAAGCCAAAGTAAATATCTCCGTATCTTGTACCATTTTTAAGTCGGCGGTTTCAACCACGTCTAAACCGCTGAAACCCTTGCACAATCGGAGGTCGGGTAGAGCGTAAACGTAGGTGTGTTCGTGCCGTAAGGCTTGAGCTTTCAAGGGAGAGTAGCAGGGTAAACTGCCCTAGTGCTGGGTAACGCGCAACTCAATCGCCACGCACCCCGCGCCCGGAGGTGGCTCCCCAGCCTACACATCCGCGATTTGGATTAGTTTTTCACGAGAGCTTAAGATCGTTGTTGTTTCTTGTTTGCAATCGATGGACTTCTTAACCCCCCAATAAATTGGGGGGTTAGGGGAATCAAAAATGTAGCGCCTCACAACCCAAATGGTATTCGTTTGTGTAGTCGCGACTTTAGTTGTCAGGCGTTTTTATTGAACCCAAAAAGTGAATTGGATTGACGAGAAAACATCTATTAAGCCTTTTTATAGATGCGGATATAGTCAACATCCAAGTAAGTCGGAAATGGGGTGGTGGTGAGAGGACATCCCGCAAAGCTGTTGCAGCTACCCACGAGATTGCCCACCGCCAGAACCATTGGAAAAGCATCAAACTTTTGCGTGGTGGTAAACTTTTGCACGCCATCGACGAGCCATGTCAAGCGTCCGGGTTCCCAAATTACAGTGTATTCGTGAAAGTCGTCGGTGTAGTTAGTTTCGTACAGCTTGGAAACTTCTGACTTCTTTTTACCATCCAGCAAATAGTGCTGGGTAAAAATATTTTCGTTAGGGATGTTTCCCCTAAGTTCAGCAAAGTCGATTTCCGGAGGCCATTTAAAGTCCTGTCGCCACAGCGAAATGTAACCTTGGGTACCTTCTCCCTTTTGAAAACGCGCCCGAACTACCCAACGTCCGTAGGTTTGAGCCGTAAGTTGGGTAAACCCGCCTGCGGTATAAGGAAACGTGACTCCATCCTTAGTGATGGTTTCCTTGGCAATCTTGAGGCGCAAGAGTCCGTTTTGTACAATCAGTGCTGAGTTTCCATTCCACCAGGAAACTGCTCCTGCTGTACTCGGTTTACCCCAGTATCGAACGTAATTCGCTTTATCGAGAGAAGTTGAGTTGAACTCATCTGCGAAGGTAAGAGTCCAACCCGGAATATTTGGAGCGCTTCCGGTCGTGGCAGTGATTGCAGAACCTGTTTGGCTCAGGCTCAATATTGGCACGAGCGGTAGCACAAACAGGAACAAAAACACAAGAATTCTTTTCATTTCGATCGTAACGAATTGTTCATGGCTGTTCCTTGCAGGGGATCAGCCTATTTACTCTTCTGACTTGTTGCGATCGCACCGGACACTATCAGGAACCGCCTGCTTGTCTGGGTAATGCTAACTGTCAAGGAATATATTGTTGTTTACGAGTAGTAACTAGATTTCACTCTCAGGAAGCTTCCGTAAATACTTGATAGAAATGTAGTAATACTTAAACAAATTAAGTAGAAATACTTCGATTAATCGCTCAATAATTTGTTGGTTGAAGCAGCCCCAGAGAGCAGCTAGAGTATCTAGCTAAGAAAATCAGCAAGATAAAGACCCAAATTAAATTTCATAGCTGCTAAATTTCAGTGGAAATGACATTCTTTTTAATGGCAACGCAGCCATGTTAATAACTAAACACGACTCAGAAACGGTTATACAGCACCCTGCTTTGGCGTTCGCAGGCTTGCTATGGTGATTTCAGGTAAATATGAATTCCCACCCTATGACACAGCCCTTTCTGCCCAGGGTTTCCGTAATTGTCCCTATCTACAATGGTGAGGCGGACTTGCCAGACTTAATCGACTGCTTGCGATCGCAAACTTACCCCGCTGAGTCTGTCGAATATTTGCTGGTCGATAATAATAGTAGCGATCGCACTGCCACCCTTCTCCAGTCAGCCGCCGCCTCAGCCGCCGCTGACGGCTTAACCATTCGCCCGATTGCGGAAAACCAAATCCAAAGCTCTTACGCGGCTCGAAACGCCGGAATTCGGGCATCAACGGCTGAAATTTTTGCTTTTACCGACGCCGATTGTCGTCCTCAACCGCAGTGGTTGGCAGACCTGATTGAGCCGTTTGCCAATCCAACGATTGGCATCGTCGTCGGTGAAATTATGGCATTGCCAGGGAACACCCTGTTAGAACAGTACGCTGACCGAGAAAATGTTTTGTCTCAAAAACATTCTTTAGCAAATCCGTTCTGTCCTTATGGTCAGACGGCTAACTTAGCAATTCGTCGGAAAGCTTTGGAACAGGTAGGTTTGTTTCGCCCTTATCTAACCACTGGCGGCGATGCTGACATCTGTTGGCGCATCCAACGCGAAAGTGACTGGCAATTGCATTTTGCCCCAACTGCTATTGTCCGCCACCGTCACCGCTCCACGTTCCAGGAACTTCAAAGTCAATTGCGTCGCTATGGTCGCTCAAATCGATACTTGCACGAACTGCATGGTGTCAAGCTGACAGCAAACCTGAGTGCAAAGGAATATCTATACCGATTGAGTCGGTGGTTGGTCAAGGAAGTGCCGGTGACAGGTGTGAAAGCGATCGCGGGGAAAGCCGCGCTTGTAGACTTGTTAAGGACTCCGATTAATTTGATCAATGTCCGCGCGAGAGCCGCAGGGCAAAATGAAGCTAGGCTTCCAGAAGCAGCCAAAGTAATTGAGCGGCTGGAAAAACCCCAGGATGTGGAAGTAAATCCATGAAAATCCACCAACGCCACGCATGGCCTGATACGGCTGAGGAAGCGATCGCTATTCAGCAACAACTGAGCAAAGAAGTGATTACTTCAGACCAGTTGGAATCGGTGCAGTATGTCGCCGGGGTCGATATGGGTTTTGAGGAGTCAGGTACCATTAGCAGAGCAGCCGTTGCTGTTCTGAGTTTTCCAGATTTACAGTTACAAGAGCAAGCGATCGCCTTCCGTCCCACTACGTTTCCCTACATTCCCGGATTCCTCTCCTTCCGAGAAATTCCAGCCGTGCTAGACGCCTTAGAAAAAGTCAGCATCACGCCTGACTTAATCCTCTGTGATGGTCAGGGGATCGCCCATCCCCGCCGATTTGGCATCGCCTCCCATCTCGGAGTTCTAATCGACCTTCCCACGATTGGCGTTGCCAAATCTTTGCTCGTTGGTAAGCATGATGAGTTGCCAGTTGAAAAAGGCGCATGGCAACCGTTGCGGTATCGCCGCGAAATCATTGGTGCAGTATTGCGGACGCGCACGGGTGTAAAACCCGTTTATGTTTCTAGCGGACATCGGGTAAGTCTAGAAACGGCGATTGATTATGTGATGCGTTGCACTACGAAATATCGCTTACCAGAGACAACTCGCATTGCTGATAAATTGGCGTCAAATCGATAATGCAAGCTTGAGAGGGATGCGATCGCCGTACAGATTGGTTGCCAAGGGCGATCGCTTCATAGAGTGTCTCAATATAAGCCTTAAATTCAATTCCTAACTTAAACCAATTCTTCTTTTACTTTGATGCCATTCTTCTTCACAATATAAGCGGGAACGCCGACGACCACACAGTTATCAGGAACATTTTTAACGACAACTGCGTTAGCTCCAACCGTAACATTGTTCCCTATCGTTACTCCGCCAATTACTTTAGCACCGGCAGTAATGCGGACATTATCCCCGATTTTTGGACGACTGGTTTTATCTCTATAACCAATTGTCACCTGTTGATTAATCCAGCAATTTTCGCCCATGTCTGCCATAATGATTGTGCTGAAGCCATGCTGGATAAACAGTCCAGGACCAAAAGTAGAAGATGTATCGATAAAAAGGTAAGGACAAGATTTATAAAAATAACTGAATAAATACATAAATATCCTGGCGGATAAGGTTCCTTTAAATAATCGATGATAATACAAGTTCCTAAATTCTTTTTGACGATCCAGCAAAGAAAGTAAATTTCCTAAATTTGATTCGCCTTTCCAGCCAAATACGTTCACCCAACGCTTTACATCTGCCTCAATAATTTCTTTTTCACTGGTTAAAAAGAAAGGAATTAACAAAGGAGAAACCAAAATTATTCCTAGGTTGTATAAAGTTTTTCTAAAAAAATCTTTCATGGGTGTTAGAGACGAAATCTTAGTTAGCGTAAATCATAGCAAAGGTTTTTACGACATACCATAGTTTATTAAGAGGTGTTTCCAATCCGGGGATAATATGACCCCAACTAGATTGCAGTCATATTATCAACAATGCAACTACTTTTTTTAGGTTTAATCTAGGCGGTGAGGAGTCAGAAATCATCAACAGGGCAGGAGTTGCCGTTTTCAGTTTCCCAATCTTGCAGCTAAAAGAGCAAGCGATCGCTAATTGGTATCAACGCCAGCTATAATTTTATATTTTGCTTCCGTTGACAAAATTATTAAACTGTGCAAGCGAGGTGGTTGGTGCCACCATGAATGCCCAAAGTTAAACGAATTATACGAGAACGACATCGGGAACATAGACAAAGTTTGCCCATAAGTAACGCCTTCTCCTGAAGTAAAGTTGAGCAAAGATAGCGGCTCATCGTCATTTCCCGTAGATTTTCGTTTTTTTAAACTTCCTACACAATTTCAGATTTTTCTTCCAGGTCATGTTAGAAATCAGGACATTAAGACTTGAAGCAGTTTATAGAAAGAAACAATATATAAAGGCTAAGCAATATGAATGAATTAACTTTAGAGTGGCAAGAAGCCGGTCGGGGACAAACCCAAACAATTCACGATCGACAAATCGCTAAACATCCCGGTACTATCCGGATCGGTCGTGACCCAGCTCGATGCGATATCGTTTTGACAGATCCCACGGTATCTGGGCTGCACGTCGAAATATTTTTTAACCCACAGCAGCAAAGCTTTTACTTGCGGAACCTGCGAGAAAGTAATCCGCCGCTAGTGGATGGTCACACCCTCATCCAAGGCGAAGTGCTTCTGAGTCAGGGTAGCACGATCTGTTTAGGACAGATAGAAATCCAGGTGACAAAGGTTTCCTTGGCAGTGGTGGGCGTTCCTCCGACGGTTTTGTTGTCACCGCCATCACCCGCAGCAGGCAAACCAGCCCCCACCGCCCCTAACCCAGCGGCTGTAACCTATGGTTTGGAATGTTCCAGTTGCCATCGCGTTTCACCGTATAACTTAATGAATTTGGGGTGTCCGTGGTGTGGCACATCCCTAGCAGCAGCATTGAGCGTTTTAGTCACTCCTAGCAGCAACTAATCAACCATGAATCCAGCACCCATGCGCCTTCGCCTCAGCTGGGACGATCCAGGAACGGGAGAACGGAAAGAACCGACGCTGGCAGTTCCAATCGCACTGGGACGGGAATTTAATCAGATGCCAGGGGAAATGAATGGGCATCGCGTCTCCCGATTAACCCTCAATAGTCTTGAGGTTTCCCGCTTCCACGCCCTGATTGATATGGACGCTGGCGGGTTGGTGGTTATTGACCAAAACAGCAGCAACGGCACCTTGATTAATGGACAACGTCAGACGCGCAGTGTTCTGGGGAATGGCGACTCGTTGCAAATTGGCCCTTATTACATCAGCGTTACCTTCGCTGCCAATCCACCTGCATCGCCCCCGTCTGGAAATTCCCAGATTTTCTTCCACCCAGACACAGATCTCCCTGACCCCAGGATTAGTCATCCGGCACCCCTGCCTCCGCTTGCTTCCCCCGCGCAACCAGGGGGAACGGCAGCGTTTCCTCCACCGGCTTTTCAGGCGCAGCAAGTCGTCGTGCAAGACCTTCATGCCACTGGATTGCGGGTGGATGAAGTGGACTATGCCGCTGTTGGGGGCGGTTTGGGCAGCTTTGTCTGGGTAGATTTATTAAGAATTTACGGGGTGAAAAGCAGTCAGATTGTGGCTTTGGGAATGGAACCCCAACCGTATGCTCGTTACAAGCGGCTGTGCATGAATTCGCAAATTCCTCTGTACGAACGCCTGCGGTCAAATTCAGATTCTTGCCCCGATAATATTTGGGGTTGGCCTAGCTATGCCCTGCGAGAAGCTGGGCACGATTTGCTCAAGGGAAGCATAGGAACAGCATTCGGGTATTTGTGGCAGGTATTTGCCGAACCGGCTTTTGCCCAAACTTATACCCCTCGTGCGGGTAATGTCTTTGACGCCCTTGATAGGGAAGCAAAACGGATTGGTTGGGAACAGATGTTTCGTTACGCCAGCGTCCGTTCGATTCGGAAAACTGAGGATGGACGATATGCGATCGCTTATTCTCGTACCAGTGCCAACCAGCGCGACCATGCTTTCTTAATTGCCCGCAATGTCCAACTCGCCACCGGCTACGCGGCGATTCAGTTTCTCCCGGATTTGCAAGCTTACCGGGAAAAAACCAATGATTTTAAGTCCGTCGTCAATGCCTACGAAGAACATAACCACGTCTACGAGCATTTAGAGAAATTTGGCGGTACTGTGATGATTCGGGGGCGGGGGATTGTCGCTTCGCGGATCGTACAGCGAATTTATGAAGCCAGGGCAAAAAATCCAAATATCTCGCTGCTACACTTGATGCGATCGCCGAAACCCCAAGGCAACAAGTTTGGGCGATCGCAACGGTCTGTTGAAAATCACTACGAATTTCAACCCTTTAACTGGCCTAAAGCCACTTGGGGCGGTGAATTGCGGATAATGCTTGAAAAAGCAGCACCCGAACAGCGAAAGCGCCTACTCGCAGATTGGGGCGGCACCACCACAGCTGACCGTCAGGATTGGCGACGCATGGTTGAAGAAGGCATCCGTCAAGGCTGGTATCAAATTACCTTTGGGGAAGTGGAACGAGTCGAACGCAACCCTCACTCGTCAGGAATTGAGCGCACCGTTACCTATATTCAAGAAAAGGGATTAAAAGGACAAATTCGCCTCGAAGCTGACTTTATCATTGACGCCACCGGACTCGATGCCAAAGTCAAAGCGAATCCCCTCCTGAACGACCTTGTCACCCATTACAAACTCCCCCTCCATGAAAATGGGCGGATAGCTGTTGCCAACAATTTTGAACTTGTCGAAATGCGATCGCCGCAGGGTCGGATGTATGCTGCTGGTGCCATGACCCTCGGTGGGCCTTACGCCGCTGTTGATAGCTTCTTAGGGTTGCAATATGCAGCACTTTGTGCAGTTGATAGTCTGTCGGCAGCTCGTGCCCCTGGAATCCATCGATTGAACTTTTTAAGTTCTTTTGGGCAATGGATAAAATGGGTCGCGAACCAAGCACCGTAAATTTACTAAACTTGCTCTGGGTACTCAACGGATTGTCAGAGTAGATTTCAGCAATATTGCTGATTCATCTAGAAGCGGGCAAGCAGAAAATATAGATAGATACTGAAAGAAAGTTGACTCCATCAATAACTGCCGTCATAGCCCTGAGCGAGCCAAAAATATGCGAGTCCATTGCACTTATCGGAATGGAGGCCATAAAGTGCGAAAACTCAAAATTTTTAACGAAGTTTTACCTGAAGTCAGGCTGTTCAAGTGTAAAGAAGCCGAGATGAGCAGCAGCTACCTTCTAGAAGATTTAACGATGAAGGAAATCGCTGACTACATGGGTTTTGGCTGTATTTCCGACCCCGAAGAAGCAAATGTCATGTCTGAAACGACAGGGTTGCCAATTGTTGGAAATTCTGTGTGGGTGAAATGCCCATCTAAGCTAGAAGTCGGAACAGTCTATGAAGGTCATTTACGCAAGAAAGAAACGTCCGGACTGCCCGAACTGAAGCTTGAAAACTGATGCGGTAAGTGGATTAAAAATTTACCATGACTCCGACACTTTTCGGTCGTTGGCAAACCCGATTATTTCTACTAGCAACACTGGGCACGTTGGTAACGTTGCCCTTTGCTTTGGGCGTCATTGGTCCCGGTGCCGACTCGCTTTTTTTCTGGATACTAGGGTATGTTGCGGTCTTTGGACTCGGCTGGGATCTCCTATATGACTATATCCAGAAATTCCGTTGGGATCGAGATTGGCCTGGAGCTTTACAGTTGCTTGCCGGTATTTGGGAAGCAGTTTTTATCGGGTTGCTGGTGAAAATATTTAGCTTACCGGGTGTAGGACGGGATCTGCCGTTGCAATGGTTTGTGCTGCACTACAGTCTCGTGTGGCTGAGCGTCTATCTGGCGTCGCATACCATCATGCGAATTTTATTTCCGCGTTGGCGTTTCCACGGGGGTCAGTTAATCTGACGAACGTTGCAGCGGATTGAATCCGGTTTATTAAAAAATCTAAAAATTAGCAGGGTTTATTCGGCGTTACACGCTCAAAGAATCATAATGATTCGTAGGGCGGACAACACCACCCTACAAAAAGCCCATGACTCAAGCGATATCGGGGGGCAAATTTCTGGGATTAGAGTTGAAGGAAGGCCAGTGTTGTTGCCGGTGTTCTTTAATCCGGTTCAGCAAATTTTCCCGAAAAATTTCAGCCCCGGTGGTACGATTACCGGGAGTTTCAAAGAAAATCGTGCTATCAACAATATCTCTGCCAACCATTTCAAACAAAATGTGAGTTACAGGTTCTGGCAAGGCAATAATTTCCGGATCTGGCACGGAAGAGAAAAGGTTGGCGTCTTCTAAAGTTGAAAAGGCGTGTATCACATTTTTTTCGAGATTGACTTGGGCGCGATTGCTAAGGGTCGTCAACAGCCAACCATCTTCCTGACTTTGGAGAATGTAATACTCGGAATGTTGCAGCTCAGTCGCATAGTCTACGAGAACGGGTGCAATTTCCGTAATCCACTTAGGTGGGATGCGATAGAGGGACGCTTTGTCAATCAGAGCTTGAATTTGTTGGTCTAAGTTCATAAGGACTATATGGGGTCTTCTGCCGTTAACGTGTCGTAGTTGGGTATGCTAGGGTCTTGACAATAATTAGCCATTGTGGGGAAATCTACCAGGGAGTGGTGGACGCAATCTTTCAACTACTATTTAACGAACTCCGACAGTCATCCAAGGCTTCGGAGCAGAACTGTCGTGAGGTTGCGGCGCGGATAGCTAGCGAAGTCGGTCGGATTTGCACTGAGAGTAAGCGAATCCAGGACTCAGGAGACATCGAAACCTGGGCAATAACACTGGCTCGTCTCCGCCTGAAGCAATGTCTTCATTATTACCAAATGGGGGCACACCGGGGACGGGTGGAATTACACAGCACCCTGAGTGCGATTATCTATCGCTACATTACACCGTCGCAGGTGCCTACGAGCTACCAGGCGCGGTTAACTCTGATAGAAGATTTCTTACAGGGATTTTATGCTGAGTCCTTAAATGCATTTCGACGAGAAAGCGGAATGGGACCGGCATATCGTCCTCATACTTTGTTAGAACTGGCAGAGTATATGGCTTTTGCTGAGCGCTACGGCAAGCGGCGCATTCCTTTGCCCGGTCATCGCACTCAGCAATTAATCATCCTGCGGGCGCAAACTTTTTCGCAACAACAACCCCCGGAAACTTCCGTAGATATGGAGCAGGCGGCAGAGGGATCTGCCACTGATTCCGACTCGGTTTGGAATGAAGCGACGGTGCAGCAGGTGCGGGAGGCGATGGTTGCTCACGAATCCGAACCTCTTGAAAAAAGTCTGCGCCAGACGGTGATTAAGGAGTTGCTGGCTTATCTGAAAGAGCGCCAGCAAACTGAATGCGCCGATTATTTTACTTTGCGTCTGAAAGATTTATCCGCCGGGGAAATTGAAGCAATTTTAGGTTTGACGCCGCGCCAAAGGGATTATTTGCAGCAACGCTTCAAATATCATTTGATTCGATTTGCTCTTTCCCAGCGATGGGAACTGGTGCATCAGTGGTTGGAAGCGGATTTAGAACGGAATTTGGGTTTGACGCCGCAACAGTGGCAAACATTTCAAGGAATGCTGAGCCAAGAGCAGGCGGAATTACTACGATTAAAGCAACAGGGATTCCCAAATGCAGCGATCGCTCAAACTTTGGGTTGTACGGTCTCCCAGGTTGAGAAGCGGTGGTTCAAGCTGCTAGAGATTGCCTGGGAAATTCGCAATCGTTCAGTATCCGGAGCAAGTGCATCTCAAGATGAATAGTGACCTAGACAACAATTCCGAAGCGATCGAAAACCGCTTTCTGGCAAGTCTGCTAGAGGATGGCGATCCTCTAGCAGCGCCACCACCCCAAGAGCCGCCTGCTCCTACAGACGACTTGGTGGCGGCAGAGCTGGAATTGGATGCGTTAGACCCACTGGATTCAGAAGACTTGAGCGTAGTGACCGACCACTTCGGTGAAGCGACCCAAGGCTGTCAACCACTCAACTTGGGAGGAGAAATACCGACTGTGCAAAATCGTTTCCATGCGCTTTTGAAGCGCAAACTACAAACAGAAATTGAACGAAATCCGCCCCTGTTTCCCTGGGAGACGGAAATTCGTAATTATGAACCTGACTATTCAGACAGCCAAGCAAACAGCTGGGTTCCCCTATGGACACCGCAGCTTTCTAACTTTAGTCTGCCAGTCACCCTACCCGAAACGGTTTTAACACAACTGCTAAACTCTTGCCAGGAGGCGATGCAGTCGCCGCTGCAACAGGGAGCAAAAATGGTGCGTGCTGCCAGTGCCTTATTTCCAGGGCAACCCCAGGCACTGAACCAGTTAGCAGGATTGGTGCTGCTCTATCCGACCCGTTCTCCTCAAGAGCAGCAACTGTTTACAAATCGTTATGAAGAGGCAACAGACAGCCAACAAATGGCGCTGTCCTTATTGGCGGCTAGAGAAATCATCAACGCGCTGACGCTGCCTGTATCGCCGGATCGGCAGCCGGTAGAGCGGCAGTGGCAGACGACAGTTGGACTGATGACTCTCAGGGCGGAATATCAGTTAGAGGGGCGGGTTCCCAGATGCCGGATTGAGACGCGCTTGCCTCGCGGCGGTAGGTTAACCTTACGAACCCCGCAAGGCTCGGCAACGGCACAGCGCACTTATCCGGGCTATTTGAGTGTAGAATCCTTTGATTTGGAACCCAACCAGACTTATCCTCTGGAAATTCAGTTTCAGGAACTGGATCGGCAACCGCTGATTTTTGCGATCGCGGTCGGTAACTAAATGGCGAATGGCGAATGGCTAACTGTGATAGAACAATTAGCAATGAGCAATTAGCGATTGACCAATCACCAGTATGCGGCGTCTACCAGTTTTTAATCAGTTTAGGCAGCGGCTAGCGGCGATGCCGATGCCCGAAACGGAAGAATCCATTCTGTTGCGGGTGCTGGTGCAGGCGCTCGTGGTGGTAGGAATCATTGCGACGGATGTGGCAGCCGAGACGCAGATTAGCTTGTGGGCTGTGCCGCTCAGCATTGCCGGGGCGACGTGGAGTTGGTATCGACGACGCGATCGCAATGTGCCAGTGAAGTTCTTACTGGCGATTGGAATGTTAGTGGCACTGGCAGTTTTCTTGAGAAATCTGTTCGGGCAACTGAACGATACCCGGCTGGTGCTGGCAGAGTTGTTAATTCATCTGCAAGTGCTACACAGCTTCGATCTACCTCGTCGCAAGGACTTGGGCTATTCGATGGTGATCGGGCTGATTTTGTTGGGTGTTGCTGGGACGGTGAGCCAGACGTTCGCTTTTGCACCCATACTGCTATTGTTCTTAGGCATCGGGCTGCCGGTATTGGTGCTAGATTACCGTTCGCGGCTCGGTTTGGAACACTTAAAAATGAAAAATGAAAAATTAAAAAAGGGGAATTCCCCAATTTTTAATTGGAAATTTTTCAGTATCAATTTTTTAGCGATCGTGGGACTGGGGCTGACCATTTTTGCCCTGATGCCTCGATTTCCTAGCTATCAGCTACAGACATTTCCCGTCAGTGCCCCCAGTAATCTCGCCCAAAAGGATTTTCCCAGCAATAACCGTGGCATTGTCAACCCTGGTAAACAAGGCAAGGGAGGTTCTGGTGGCGGGTCAAACCAAGACACTGGCCCTGGCAATGTAGATGATACCTTTTACTACGGCTTTAACAGCAAGATTAACCAGAACCTACGGGGAGGGATGAAGCCCAAGGTGTTAATGCGGGTACGCTCCCAGTCAGAGGGATTTTGGCGGGTGCTGGGGTTCGACCGCTACACGGGTCAAGGGTGGGAGATTTCCCGCGACAATCAAACGCAGACGGTAGAGCGTCCACCTTGGTCATACCGATTTTTTATCCCCAGACAGTTCATTACTGGGAAAACCAGGGAGGTGATTCAGACCTATACAGTGGTGTCTGAGATGGCGAATCTGCTGCCAGCCCTGGCGTTTCCCAAGGAACTCTACTACCCCACGCCGAGAGTGGCACTGGATACAGAAGGCAGCGTGCGATCGCCTGCACTGTTGCAGGAGGGACTCACCTACACGGTAGTTTCAGAAGTCCCTTACCGCGATCGCACTCGCTTGGGGCAGGCGTCCACTAACTATTCCAAACCCATCCGAAATTACTATCTGCAAGTTCCTCCGCAAATTGCTGACAAAGTGCGGCAGCTAACGGGAGAAATCTTAGCGAAGTCGAGAAAACCCATCACCTCGCCTTACGAAAAAGCCCTCTACTTGGCTCAATATCTCAAACAAAACTACACAATTCCACCCGATCCCAATAGCTTGCCATTTTTGGATGAAAACGAAGACTTAGTAGAAGCATTTCTTTTCAAGTACAAAGGCGGCTATCCAGACCACTTTTCCAGCGTCCTCACGATCATGTTGCGTTCGATTGGCATCCCGGCGCGACTGGTGGGGGGCTTTTCCCCTGGCGAGTTCAATCCCTTCACGGGCTTATACATCGTCCGCAACACCGATGCCTATCTGATGACGGAGGTATATTTTCCGAGTAACGGTTGGTTTGCTTTCGATCCGATTCCCACGCATCCACTCATTCCCCCTTCAATTGAAGAAGACCAAACGTTTAGCGTGCTGCGCCAATTCTGGAAGTGGGTTGCCGGTTGGTTGCCTTCGCCACTCACCAGTTGGCTGAATAACGTGTTCGGTGCAATTACTACCTGGCTGATTGGGGGAATTATCTGGCTGTGGGCGCTGTTATCCAGAGGTTGGGTGGGCTTGTTCGCCGGTCTCATCTTAGCCATTTGCCTGGGTTTCTTGGGCTGGCTGGGTTGGAATGGCGTGCGTGTATGGCTGTACCGTCGCTGGTTAGCGAAGCTGCCTCCAATGGAAAGTCTTTACCAGGAAATGTTGGCAAATTTACGCACTCAGGGATATGCCAAACATCCAGCCCAGACGCCGTTGGAGTATGCTTATCTGGCGTATCAACACCAACCACCGGAATCTGCTAAGGCAATTGACGAGATTACCCAAGCTTATGTCAGTTGGCGCTATGGTAAACAGAATCCCAATGTGAATCAGTTGCGGCTGCGGCTGCGAGAGTTGAAAAAATCTCAGTTGAAGAAGCGTTGGCAGCAGCGCCAAGATTTAAAGCTGAAGACTCCATAATATTTTTCGGGTTGCGATCGCGATTTGGTGCTGCATGGGGAAATCGCGATGGCTTCGCCTCGGACTCCGTCCTACGCAACCCACTCAAAACAAAACCGAAGCTAAAAGCCTCGGTTAGTTACGGAGTTATTTATCGTCACTCATGCGGATGAAAGGACTTGAACCTTCACTTCTTGCGAAACTAGAACCTAAATCTAGCGCGTCTGCCAATTCCGCCACATCCGCTCATGGCGTTTACAATCATAGCAGAAACTATCGCCAATATCAGCATTTTATGAGATTTGTTCTTGCCCTCCCGATCAAGGAGGATTGGGATGTTTTAGCCAGCCAGTAAGGATTCGGCACCATCAATCCACATTTCCGTCCCGCTAATCAGGCTGGAGGCGTCTGAGGCTAAAAATAGCACCAGGTTGGCAACTTGTTCAGAGGAGCCGGGTTTACCATCCGTTAGCGGGATTTTTCCTGCCGGATACTCCACGGGTTCACGAGCTTGTTCCAAGCTCCGTCGTTCAGTGCTTTGGTCAATATTGGTTTCTATCGCACCCGGACAAATCACATTGACTCGGATGCGGTGTTTGGCTAGTTCTAGCGCCACCATTTTGGTGAATGCGACTTGAGCCGCTTTAGTGCAGGAATAGGCTGTCGCACCGCTGTTGCTGAACATCCGCGTGCCATTAACCGAGGAGGTGATGATGACAGAACCGCCTTGTTTCTTGAGATAAGGCACGGCATATTTAACAGTGAGGAAGGTGCCTCTCAGATTGACTTTAATCGTTTTGTCCCATTCTTCTGGCTCTAACTCTTCTATGGGTGCCCAGACGCCGTTAATTCCAGCATTCGCAAATACAATGTCAAGGCGTCCCCATTGATTTATTATTTGTTGCACCGCTTGTTGCATCTCCTCTGTTTCGGAGATGTCAGCGAGTACTGGGATGGCTTCTCCACCGGCTTGTTGGATTTGGGCAACGACTTCGTTGAGTTCGTCTTCAGTACGTCCTAAGGCTGCGATTTTTGCACCTTCCTTCGCCAATAGCACTGCTGCTGCTTTGCCGATGCCCGAACCCGCACCTGTAATCAGTGCTACTTTGTCACCAAGTTGCATTGCCCCTCCTCTACTTTGACCTGTTTCCTATTGATGGTTGAACAAAGGAAGGGACACTACATCCGTCTTCTGGAAGACGTAGTTTGGAATCGTGCAAAGTGATAGGTAATTCCTTCCAGGCTTGGGGGCACGGCAATGCCGTGCCTCCACTGGCTTATGCTTCGACTTTGACGCCTTTCCAGAAGGCAATGTACCCTTCAATGTTCTTGGCGGCGTCCTTGGCTTGGGGATAGTACCAAGCTGCATCTTTGTTGACTTGCCCATCGACTTCGATGGAGTAATAGCTGGCTTTGCCCTTCCAAGGACAGCTGGTGTGAGTGTCGCTATCTTTGAAATATTGCTGGTTGATAGCATCAGCGGGGAAGTAGTGGTTGCCTTCCACGACTTCGGTGCGATCGCTTTCTGCTAAAACCGTACCATTCCAGATTGCTTTCGGCATGGGTTAATTTACTAATAGACTTTCCAAGTATCATTATGATTCGTAAAGCAGGCTCTCGTTAGCGCAACCAATTTCGGGCAGCAGTTTTGGATGCCCACAACACTCTGAAACTCCCTTGCGGAGAATTCGGAATTTCTTCATTCATCCTTTTGATCCTGCGCGGATGCGCCGCTTTGCTAACATCCTTCATCCTTCGGAAGATGCCCCAGTTTCCTTCTCTCGAACAGGCACTCAAACATTTTTTTGGCTACGACAGCTTTCGCCTAGGGCAACGTCAGATTATTGAAGAAGCGCTACAAAACCAGGATTTGCTGGTTGTTATGCCTACAGGTGGAGGAAAATCTTTGTGCTTTCAGCTACCAGCTCTACTGAAATCCGGCTTAACCGTGGTAGTGTCGCCGTTGATTGCCTTGATGCAAGATCAAGTAGAAGCGTTGCGGGATAACGGCATTGGCGCGACGTTTCTCAATAGTAGTCTCAGTTGGGGACAAGTGCGATCGCGCGAACAAGATATCCTCAATCGCCGCATCAAACTACTCTACGTTGCCCCAGAAAGACTTTTGGGAGAAAAATTTTTGCCCTTTTTAGATTTGGTGCAACACCAAATTGGAATTCACTCGATTGCCATTGATGAAGCGCACTGCGTTTCTGAGTGGGGACATGATTTTCGCCCAGAATATCGGCAATTGCGACAATTACGCCAACGCTATCCGAATGTGCCCTTTTTAGCCCTTACCGCCACCGCTACCGATCGCGTCCGTCAAGATATTATCCAACAGCTGGCGCTCAGGCAACCCAGTATTCACATTGCCAGTTTTAATCGCCCCAATCTTTACTACGAAGTTCAGCCAAAAGAAAAACAAGCTTACTCCCAACTCTTAAAGCAAATTCGCACAACTGAAGGTTCCGGGATTATTTATTGCCTCAGTCGTCGCCGTGTAGATGAAATTGCTTTTCGATTACAAAAAGATGGCATTTCAGCGCTACCGTATCATGCAGGGCTAGATGATGAAGAACGGACTTCCAATCAAACTCGCTTTATTCGAGATGACGTGCGAATAATGGTAGCAACGATTGCCTTTGGCATGGGAATTAATAAGCCAGATGTGCGCTTTGTCATTCATTATGACTTGCCGCGCAATTTAGAAAGTTACTATCAAGAAGCTGGAAGGGCAGGAAGAGATGGAGAACCTGCGCGTTGTACAGTCTTTTTTGGCTACGGCGATTTGAAGACGATTGAGTATATTATTGACCAAAAAACTGACCCGCAAGAGCAAAGGATTGCCCGTCAACAATTGCGACAGGTAATTGATTATGCGGAAGGAACAGACTGTCGCCGCACAATTCAATTGGGTTATTTTGGCGAACGTTTTGCAGGAAATTGCGGCAACTGCGACAACTGCCGTTTTCCTAAACCCGTGCAAGATTGGACAATTGAAGCGCAGAAATTTCTTTCTTGTGTCGCTAGATGCAAAGAAAGATACGGGATGAATTACATTATCGATGTGCTGCGCGGCTCAAAAAATCAGAAGATTTATCAGAATGGACATCAGGAACTTTCTACCTACGGCATCGGAACTGATAAAAGTGTAGAAGATTGGAAGATGTTAGGGCGATCGCTTTTACATCAAGGACTTGTCGATCAAACCACTGACGGTTATTCCGTCTTGAGGCTCAATACTTTAAGCTGGGAAATCTTACGGCGTCAGCGTGAGGTGCAGATTGCTGTTCCGATTGTTACTGCAATTGATGAATCACCGCAAATGGCAGTAGAAGTAGAAATGCTCTATGAACAATTGCGCCAGCTTCGCAAACAACTCGCTGATGAGCAATCCGTGCCTCCCTACGTCGTCTTTGCGGATTCTACCCTAAAGCTGATGGCTCAGATGCAACCTCAAAGCTTACCCGAATTTGGCAAAATTTCCGGTGTTGGAGATTATAAATTAGCTCAATATGGTGAGCGATTTGTTGCTGAAATCCGAACTTATTGTAAAGAACAAGGAATTTTAAAGTCCACTTCTGTTGCGGCAATTCCTCAAAAAAACCACCCTACATACACCCAGTTAGCTACGCTGGATTTGTATAGGCAAGGTTTGAGCATTGAAGAAATTGCTCTAAAACGTAACTTGCGGACAGGCACTATTTTAGATCATCTAGCGGAACTGATTTCGATGAATCAGCCTGTGGATTTAAACTCATTAGTGCCCCTAGAACGTCAAGAACCCATTTTAAAAGCAATTCAAGAGGTGGGTGCTACTTCACTCTCAAAGAT
This sequence comes from Coleofasciculus sp. FACHB-542, assembly GCF_014695825.1. Lineage (NCBI taxonomy): Bacteria > Bacillati > Cyanobacteriota > Cyanophyceae > Coleofasciculales > Coleofasciculaceae > Coleofasciculus > Coleofasciculus sp. FACHB-542. The sequence continues at coordinate 115,961 of NZ_JACJPB010000042.1, forward strand.
TCGAGATTCTCTAGGGGAAATCTATACTTTTGATGAGATTCGACTGGTACGAGGGCTGTGGAAACGAGAGAACAAAGGTTAATTTTTTAACGCAAAGGTACGCAAAGGTTAGCGCAAAGGTACGCAAGGTAAGGGCTTACCTCTCGTTTCCTGAAGTGGTTAGCAAGCAAAAAATACTACTTTTGGCGTATGGTGCAATGGGGGAAATGTGTCTAAAGGATATTGGTGTCGCCATAACACAAGGTAGTCTGTTCCTCCCTGAAGCCTGTTGGGTTCTTCGACAAGATGAAGCAAGAAAAGCGCTTCCCTAAGAATGTTTAGGGCGTGCAGTTGCACTTCAATCAAGCTATCAAACAGGTACAAAAAGGCAACTACTATCAAGCTGAACGCTGGCTCAATCGGGTGCAGCATTCGTCTGATAGTCAAGCATCGGTTAAAAAGGCGATGCAACCGTTGAGCGTCTAAAATTTGTGGTGAACGCTTTAGCTAAGGGAGTCAGGAGGCTTCGCCAACCTTTTAAACGGCAGGGCAGGAGCTTTTTCACTCATCTAGTGTTAAAACCAATAATATTGCCTGAATCCTCAAGGACGGGTGTGAAGTTAAGTTTAAGCTACTCAATGACGGATTTCGCAAGCTCTTTAGGAGAAGTTAAGAGATGACCCATCACGTCAATCAGCTTGGCGAAACGATCCCCCAAACGCTCAATGGATATGACCCTAATGTGTTTCCAGCATTTCATGAAACGCTGCAAACTCACTTTCCAGGGGCACTTCCCATGAGCAAGTACATGAGAAAGACTTTCCAAAGCTTGAGTTCCTACGGTTTTTGTGACGAAAACACGATGGGAATGATAGCAATTTGTCGGGATGAAGTCGCCGAACCCCTATTCATTGAAGTAATTCGATACTGGGGGAAAACTTTTAATTGTTGCAGCTTAGCCGGGTTCGTCATGATGGGGAAAACGGGGTTAGCCGCTGCGACTGACCATACCCCTATCGTTGATGGTATCCGTCGTTTTACCTTCTATGCGATGCCCCATATCGCTATTTCTAGACATGGTGATATTGGTAAGGTTTATCGAGATGGTGTTCAAAAAGTTTCCCATGCTTGTGGAGCATTAGAAACAGTCGTCAAAGAATTGGCATCTGGTCATCTGAAACTAGAAATGGATATGCAGGATATTGAACAAACAATTATCCGGCAGAAAATTCTTTCAGCCCTTACTTATGGCGACAAGCCCGATTTGATAGAAATTACAAAGTTGGCATCTAAAATTATTTCCGACGATGTCGAAGCCCTCTTAAATATTCTCGATCGCTCTGTGTTTAACTACGCCGTCATGACCGGAATTCAAATTCATGGCCCTCTAGGCACCCACTGGATCTATCCACAAGATTTTTATGTCGTCGGCTCTGACATTCCTGGAGGAAAGGAAAAGATAGAAGCGTTTCAGGCAGCGCAAATTTAAAAAGGTAATGACAACGCGATCGCTATAACAGAAGGTAATCTGTCACGCCCCAAATCCGTCGATTTCCTTGACAAGATGAAGCAAGAAAAACGCTTGACGGGCGATGTTTGGGGTGTGCAGTTGCACTTCAAGCAAGTGCAAAAAGACAATTACTGTAAAGCCGAAGGATGGCGCGATCGGTTACATCAGTTGGCGGATGGTCAAGCATCGCTTAAAGAGACATCGCAGCCATTTAGCGTCTGTGGTTTGGGATTTTAGGTATCAACTGAAGGAGTTAGGAGGTCGAACCTAAAAGCCTCCTGACTCCTAAATTTTGTCATAACAGTCAGTTTATGCTACATTTTGTAATACATTTGTGTGAAGGGCGATCGCACTTTTCATACTTAGCTAGGAAAGCTGATAGACCTTTAAAGACCATGTCATCACGAGTTAAGATTTCAACCAGTATCTTTAGCAAGGCTTACCTCGCTGTAGCGTGGAAGTCACGAAATGAATTAACAGATTACGAAAGGCGGGGGTTTGCCCAGTTTTTTTACCTAACGATTTGTGGTCATATTGAGAGCCTCCTGTCCTCAATCATCAAGGTACGAATTAACTCAATACGCTATATGGTGCGATGGGAAGCAGTACCTCCAATGCAGTTTAATGATGGAGGTCAAATTCATCATTGTGAGCTTAAGCCTGTCATCGACTCTGTCTTACAGATTGTATCATTAGTCGCAAAGGATACTGAGAATGCACCTCTGAATAAACTTTTTGAGTTGTATAGCAAAGTATTTTCACAAAGCTTGAAAGAAATAACTGGAAAAGATTTATACGAGGATTTAGATGCACTAGCATCGCTACGTAATTTATTTGCTCATGGTCGCGATTTGTTTATTGAATTTGATGGCCCCTTTCCAGACAAAGCAACTCTTGATAATAATCCATTGCAAAAACCAGCTCAACGACTATTCAAAGCAGGGATTATCAAAGATTTTAATATTACTGGTCGGAATTACGATAAGTTCCAAGCACTATTTTATAGTGACGAGGTACTGCTATATTTTTATCGCTCCGTTCAAAAAATAGAAGATGTACTGATAAAATCTATTGGATTTATGCCTGAAAAATCTATGACTTATATGCCACCTTTGGTAGATTTAGAGGTAGAAGAGTAGGCTGCACTAGATAACTGGTTTAAAGATTAATTAGGGATAGTAATAAAGCAATTTAGTTGAGCGATACTTTCTGACCTTGAAAGGAAAATCCTGCTAGACAATGGCTAAGAAATACCCTTTGAACCAAATAGGGATGTAGCCAGAGATATCACATATTGAGCGATCGCATTCTTTTCCTAACCTGTGTAAAGATGCGATTGCTTCTCATAGCTAGTAGAGTATCACTGGGGCGATCGCATAATAATATAAAGGTATTTACCACGGATTTTTCTCTATGACTACCTTGTTAGAAATCGAAGCAGCAATCAAACAGCTTCCAGAAGGTGATGTTCGTAAATTAGCAACATGGCTTCAAACCTATTTGGATGAAAAGTGGGATCGGCAAATCGAGGAAGATTTGATATCAGGCAAATTAAATAGCCTCATTGCTAAAGCAGAAGCAGACATTGCAGCAAATAATGTGAGGGATCTTGATGAAATCCTCCACAACACCTGAGTTTTGGAAAGCCTATGCAGCGCTGTCTTTAGAAATGAAACAGCAAGCTCAAAAAGCCTATCAACTTTGGCAAGAGAATCCATCGCATCCATCTTTACATTTCAAGAAAGTGGGTAAGAATCTTTGGTCGGCTCGGATTACCGACGGCTACCGAGCATTAGCTTTAAAAAAGGGTGACGATTATTACTGGTTCTGGATTGGCTCTCACCAAGATTATGATGCTTTGCTGAGTTGAGTCGCGCCGCAACTAATATCAACACAATCAGACATCATTAGCGATCGCATTCTTTCGCTAAGCCGTATATTAGATGCGATCGCTTCTCGTATCTAATAGAGAGTAAGTACAACCGCCTCATTATATTGAGGTATTGCCTTTTAAAAAATTTATGGGTGTGCCTCTTTCAGTTTTTTTTGGGCGCACAGATTCCCATTCTTTAAGAATATACTGTCAACTAGCAATAGTCAAGTATCAATTATTACAAATAATTAAATGCGATCGCTCTGCATAGATGGCATAGACACAATCAATTCTGTCCCTAAAACCTGTTATTGAAGCAACAGAGGAGTATTTTGGAAAAAGAGCTGATTAACGATTGCATCGATTAATAAAGATATGTCGAAAGCCCCTACTTCCTTCCAACTCAGCGAGCGAGACCGTGCTAACCTTAGCCGCATGGTAGATTACAGTTCGGTGGAATCTCTACCCGCGATCTGGCCGCTGGCGCGATCGCACTTTGGTAATACCATTGCCCTCCACGACCCCCACGCTCAACCAGAAGTAGTCATAAATTACACCGAACTAGCTCAGCAAATTCAACAATTTGCCGCTGGGTTGCAGGCATTAGGAGTCCAGCCAGAATCTCGCCTCGCCCTGATTGCCGATAATAGTCCGCGCTGGTTTATTGCCGACCAAGGGGCGATGACCGCTGGGGCAGTTGATATCGTGCGTAGCTCTCAGGCAGAGCGGGAAGAGTTACTATTTATACTGGCAGATAGCGGCAGCACTACCTTAGTGGTGGAAGACCTGAAGACGCTGAAAAAACTCAGGGAACGCCTCAACGACCTCCCGATTCAGCTAGTCGTTTTGCTCTCCGATGAAGAACCACCCGAAGAATCCACCTTAAAAGTGCTGAATTTCTCTGGAGTCATGGCAGCAGGGGAAAATCAATCCTTGCAGCCGGTGAAGCAAAACCGAGAAATGCTGGCGACGCTGATTTATACTTCTGGTACGACCGGCAAGCCCAAAGGCGTGATGCTGACGCATGGCAACCTGCTCCACCAGATTACCAACTTGGGAACCATCGTTCAGCCGCAACCAGGCGAACCTGTCCTGACGATTCTCCCCACTTGGCACAGCTTCGGGCGCACTGGCGAATACTTTTTCCTCTCCCACGGTTGCACCCAGATTTACACGAGCATTCGCCACATCAAAAAAGACTTTAAAGAATTCCAACCCCACTATTTAATCGCTGTTCCCCGACTGTGGGAATCTATCTACGAAGGCGTCCAGAAGCAGTTCCGCGAACAGCCTGCAAACAAGCAGAAACTGGTTAAAAATCTGCTAAGCATTAGTCAGCGCTACATTGAAGCTCGCCGTACTTGGCACAACTTGCGCTTACAACCCCAACCTCCCTCCATGCAAGAACGGCTATTAGCTGGAAGCCAAATGCTTACCTTGGCTCCTATCCATGCGCTTGCCGAAAAATTAGTGTATGGAAAAATCCGAGAAGCCACTGGCGGCAAATTAAAGTACGTCATCAGTGGCGGCGGCTCTCTGGCAATGCACCTAGAAAACTTCTTTGAAATTATTGGACTTGAGGTGCTGGTGGGCTATGGTCTTACAGAAACATCCCCCGTCTTAACGGCTCGTCAGTCTTGGTGCAATTTGCGGGGTTCATCTGGGCGATTTCTGCCAGGGACGGAAATTAAAATAGTTGACCCCGAAACCCGCAAACCCCTTCCGGCTGGGAGTCGCGGTCTGGTTTTAGCACGAGGGCCGCAAGTGATGCAGGGATATTATCAAAATCCCCAAGCAACTGCCAAGGCAATTGACTCTGAAGGTTGGTTTGATAGCGGCGATTTGGGTTGGCTAACAGAGGCGAATGACTTAGTGCTGACAGGTCGGGCGAAGGATACGATAGTTTTAACCAACGGCGAAAACATCGAACCCCAGCCGATTGAAGATGCCTGTCTGCGGAGTTCTTATATTGACCAAATTGTGTTGGTGGGTCAAGATGAGCGATCGCTAGGTGCTTTAATTGTCCCCAATCTGGAAGCTTTGCAAAAGTGGGCAGCAGACAACAATCTGCACTTGCGTCTCCCAGAACAAACTTCCTCAGCTAGCAATATCCCGACTGCATCCACTCAAGAAATTGACCTGAATAGTAAGATTGTTCAAGAATTATTCAAGAAAGAATTAAACCGGGAGGTGCAAAATCGTCCTGGTTATCGCCCAGATGACCGGATAAGTCTCTTTAAGCTGATTCTGGAGCCGTTCTCCATTGAAAATGGCATGATGACCCAGACGTTGAAAATCCGCAGACCTGTCGTAATGGAACGCTACCGCGATATGATCGACGGGATGTTTGCCTGATTTGGTCGGAAAGTTGGAAAAAAGCCTGAAGGATGAAGTGTAGTGCGAACTACACACACCGCCTTCATCCTTTAGCCCTCACCCTGAGCGCCTTTCCTACAAACCTTTACTCTTTAATTTTTCCAAGCAAAACGGATATGGATGTTTCTCAATCACACCTGCTGCTGAAGCGACCCGTTACGATTAAAGCCGTTGTTACTCCTCGTTGGAAAGAGGAAGCACAGCAGCAACTCCAGGCGCAAATTAACCAGCTTGACTCTCAGTTGCAACAGCTTGAAATGCAAGGACAGCGGGCAATCTCAGAAATTCAAAAGCAGAATCTGCAACCCCCTGGCCCTCAAGTGATGCAACAAATTGACAATATCCAAATCCAGGTTAATCAAAAGAAAAGCGAACTGCTTGAGCAGAAAAATCAACTTCTGCAACAGTTGCAACAAGTGCAGCTGATAGAACTCAACGACGAAGTGAATCACGGTCAGATTGAAGGCTTCTTTAAAGTAGAGCCGGGAGATAATCTGATTCAAAAAATGCAGGTAGAAATTCTCCTGCGCGATGGAATTGTAGAAGAAATTCGCGGGGAAATTTAATGCGAATGGTTAATGGCGAATGGCGAATGGGTAATTCGGAGATTGCCATTCGCCATTTGCCAATATTGGGGCATCTACTGACAATTTTGAGTTGACCAATCTTGATGACCTCGCCCCACATGACACTTGACTTGGGAACCAGCCCATGCCAATTTCCATTCCTTGGGTGTTTGAGCTGATGGGGAGGTCGGCACCAATTCAACGCGATGCCTGATAGCACCGACAGAATCATCTGCAACGCCGGTTTGGGTAATCGTTACAACCGCTAGATTTTGTTGCGGATACTCAAGCGTAACTTCCCGCGTCCCCCCCTCGGATTCAGTTTGACCGAAGTGAGCAATTGCGATCGCTTTGGGGTCAGTTCCCTTCAAAGAGTTAGCGGACTTAATCTCTTGTAGCGGTATCGGTTTATACTTAGTTCGCTCAGCTTCTGCTACAGGTGCATTTTGGCTTACCTGTTGGGAGGATGGCTCAACACTTGGACTGCTGGCAGGCGTGGGAGTTGATTGAGTGCTGTTGCTGATGCTGCAAGCACTCAAGCCCAGTGCCATACCGACTAACACCACGAGGGATTTAAACTTGCCAGACATCGTTATAATAGAGAGTTTGAATTAGTTTTCTCTATCCAATTCTATTCAGCAGCACCAACGTCCGGAGAATTCGGCGTTGAAGGATACAAACTCAATAGACTGTTGTAGAGTCGGATAGTTGTAATGACCATCGGTCAAGATACAATTCAATCTGGCTTTAATCTTGTTTATATAGACTGTCGATTCGGAAGACACCCCATGATTCACGAAGTTTTCATGCCCGCCCTTAGTTCCACCATGACCGAAGGCAAAATTGTCTCCTGGGTCAAATCTCCCGGCGACAAAGTGGAAAAAGGCGAAACCGTGGTGGTTGTCGAGTCGGACAAAGCTGATATGGACGTGGAGTCCTTCTACGAAGGATATCTCGCCACCATTATCGTACCTGCCGGTGAAGCAGCTCCGGTCGGGGCTGCGATCGCGCTCGTCGCCGAAACCGAAGCCGAAATCGAAACAGCCAAGCAACAGGCTCCTGGTTCTGCCCCCGCAACGCCATCGGTAAACGAATCCGCTCCCGCTCCTGCCCAACCTACCGCAGCCCCAGCCACCGCAGCCCCAGTCCCTGTAGAAACGACACCAGCCGCTGCCCGTCGCAATGGACGCAGCATTGTCTCCCCCCGTGCCCGGAAGTTAGCCAAAGAGCTGGGCGTCGATTTGAGTACCTTGCAAGGCAGTGGCCCCCACGGTCGGATTGTCGCAGAAGATGTGGAAGCATTGGCGAATAAGGGTAAACAACCCGTCGGTACAACTGCTACACCGACAATGACGCCCGTGGCTCCGCCTCCAGTAGCACCCGTCGCACCCGCGTCACCTGCACCCGCCGTTAAACCCGCCGCCGCAGCTCCTGTACCCGCCGTTGCCGTTCCCGGTAGCGTCGTCCCCCTCAACACGCTGCAAAACGCCGTGGTGCGGAATATGGTAGCCAGTCTGCAAGTGCCTACCTTCCGCGTCGGTTACACCATCACCACGGATAATCTAGATAAGCTCTACAAGCAGATTAAATCCAAGGGTGTCACCATGACCGGGCTACTTGCCAAAGCAGTCGCCGTAACCTTACAAAAACATCCTTTGGTGAATGCCAGCTTCTCAGACCAAGGAATTCAGTATCACAGTGCGATTAACGTTGCCGTAGCTGTGGCAATGGATGGCGGCGGCTTAATTACCCCGGTTCTGCAAAATGCCGACCAACAGGATATTTACTCTTTATCTCGCACTTGGAAAGATTTAGTCGAACGCTCCAGAAGCAAGCAACTGCAACCCGCAGAATACAGTTCTGGCACATTTACCCTCTCGAATTTGGGAATGTATGGGGTAGACAAGTTTGATGCCATCTTGCCGCCGGGAACCGGGGCTATCTTAGCAATTGGAGCGTCCCGTCCTCAAGTCGTCGCCACGGAAGACGGGATGATGGGCGTGCGCCGACAGATGCAGGTAAATCTTACCGCCGACCACCGGATTATCTACGGTGCTGATGCCGCTGCTTTCCTGCAAGATTTGGCAAAATTGATTGAAACCAATGCCCAATCTTTAACCCTCTAATTCAACCTTCTAAAAAGGGTGGGCAGTGCCCACCCTTTTTACTTTTTGACTTTTAAAAATTAAATAATCCACACCTCACCCCAATAATTCATCAACTGCCACGCTGAACCCTTGTAGCACAACTTGAGTGCTAGCAACCTCTCCAGAAATAAATACAAGTCGCTGATTTTGAGTAACTACAATAATCCAAAGATTATCAGGAAAAACTAGCCAAACTTCCTCCCCACCAGACTGTAAATATTCCTGTGATTTAGCAATTACATCTTCAGCAATATTCGTAGGCGAAACAATTTCAGCAATTAGCGGGAAACTCTTGGGAAATACAGCAGGTTCTCCAAACTGGTTAATTAGTTCTGGTGTTAAATAAGCAACCTCAGGAGAACGTCCTTGCTTATTAGTGCGACAGGGAGGTGAAATATAGACGCTTCCCCCTTGAGTGCTAGAACGCCTGTAATTTTCCCAGTAAGCAGAGAGTCCAGCTTGAATTCGACCATGAGTTAATGTAATTCCGTTTTTCTCTACTAATTTCCCATCCACCCATTCTGTGTTATCAGGGGGATTTTGCATCCAATCTTCTAGTGAGTATTCCTTTGAGATAGTAGAAGTTACCATTGCTATCTACTCGCTTTTACAACACTTGCCTTTATTATTACTTAGCGATTTCTTTTCCCACTCTAGGCAAGCAAAAAATTGCGTAGGGCAAAGTTTGGAGCTTTCGCGATCGCATTCCCTCCATTACAGAGCGATCGCTTCGCCTTAGACTCCGTTTTACGTACACTTCTGATGTCACAGAGCGATCGCCTAAGTTAGGCTGGTGTAGTCTCAACCCCCAGCTGTTGATTTTTCGCTGGAAACAAGAATGCAAACCTCCCCTCCTGCTTCATCCGCTTGGCAACGGCTGAAAAATCGTGAAATTAACTGTGAAGAAGCGCTAAAACTCCTGGTAGACGAGCAAGGAACGCTCCACTTAGCTCTGTTGGATCGAGAGGTCAGTTACCGATTTTTTCGAGAATTTCCGGATCGAAAGTTTTTACCTCCGGTAGTTCCCCTGCTGCTGTGGCGAAACTGTTACTACCTGGGAAGTCCGATGGCTCTTTCTCTAGAGGCGATTAGAGAATTGAGCGATCGCACCTTTACCGACATCAAAATTATCCCGATTGCCGACAAGAGCTATCGCACCTGGTATCACACCCAAAACCTAGACCCCAAACGTATTTCCTCGACTCCCTTAGTGAATCCCCTCACGGGCGAGCAAGAGCAAGAAAATATTAGTGAAACGACTGAGCTATACCTCTCCAAAGCAGTTGACCAGATTGGACGGCTCAAAACCCTGATTTCCGGGGCATTGCGGAACCGCGCCAGCGATATCCACATGGAACCCGCGCCAGAAGGCTTAAGAGTCCGCTATCGCATTGATGGCGTGTTACGGGACATTACCACTCTGCCAGTCGATGTCAGCCGCAAGGTCATCGTCGCCCTGAAAGTCATGTCTGAAATCGACATCGCCGAAAGCCGCCGCCCCCAAGATGGACGGATTGGGGAAAAATATGCTTCCGGCGAAGAATTAGAACTGGGAATGGATATGCGCGTCAGTACCCTTCCCTGCGTGGGTGGGGAAAAAGCGGTGATTCGCTTACTACCGCGCAAAAACCCTTTTTCTAAAATCCAAAACTTGGGATTTACTCCCACAACTCTCGAAACTTACAAAACCTGGTTGGAACAGCCCCAAGGGATGATTATCCTCACCGGCCCGACAGGAAGCGGTAAAACCAGTACGCTGTACACCAGTCTGCAATCCGTCGCCAGGGAACACGTCAATGTGGTGACGGTAGAAGATCCGGTGGAGTACATTTTGCCCCGCATCACCCAAACCCAGGTCAATGAAGCAGCGGGGATGACCTTTGCGGCAGGCTTGAGATCAATTTTGCGCCAAGACCCGGATATCATCATGGTGGGAGAAATCCGCGACCACGAAACCGCAGAAACCGCAGTTCGGGCGGCGCTGACAGGTCACTTAGTTTTTACTACGCTGCACACCAATGATGCTCCCGGTGCGATTCCCAGAATCAAAGATATTGGCCCAGATCCCGGCTTAATTAGTGATGCTCTGTTGGGAATTGTGGCTCAGCGCTTGGTGCGCCGAGTCTGTCCTCACTGTGCGGCACCCTATAAGCCAACGGAGAAGGATTTGCAGGTACTGAGTTTGGAACCAAGTCAAGCAAATTCAACCACTTGGCGAAAGGGTAAGGGCTGCGCCAAGTGTTTCAATTCTGGTTATCTGGGGCGAGAGGCAATTGTTGAGTTGCTGGATATCGATGATACAGTTCGCGAAATTATCTATGACGGCACGATGACGCAGCTGAATCGCTACCTACGGGAAATCAACTTTTTCTCTTTCGGGATGGCAGCCGCAGAAAAGGTAACAAATGGGATCACAACGGTTGAGGAAGTGTTGCGCGTGCTACCCCGCAGCGCCTTCTCCCGCCGCAAGTCTCTGGCTGGAAGCCGCACGGAACAGTTTACGCCGTTGGGTGTGGGATAGCGATCGCGCTCTTGCGGTAAGGCTGCATAAGCTTCGCTCTCGCGCTTCCCCAAAGGTACTATTTTCCTGACTTTATGCGGCGCTTTCCTTTCCTGGTAAGCTGCCCAGATAGTCTCGGCGTTTTACCCAAAGTTGGCGGAGGTCTTCCATCATCTCTTGGTAGTAGTCGGAGAATTTCTGGCTGTCTTCTTTAATCTGAAGTCCGAGTTGTTGCAGTGCGCTAGGGGTGTGGCACGTTTGAAATAAAAGCGCGATAGCATCCCACCAGAGTCGCAATTGACGATAACTCACAAATTGTCCGCCACGATCTGTGCGATGTACAAAAAGTACATTTTGCCAACACTCGAATCGCACAATGAAGGATTCTGGTATTTTCAGGTATTTCGCCAAGAGTGCAACAGTGAGTCGAAATGTCTTTGGCGGTTGAATCCGGCGAAACAACGTTGTCATAATCAATTCACTCCAGGTTTAACTATTGAGCCGCTGGTTTCTGGGGTTGTGTCGAAAATGATGGAGTAGGGAACGTTTGGGGTATTCGCTTTGAGGATTTGCAAATGCGCTTCGGCATCGCTGCGACGACGAAAACGGGCGATAATTAGAGATCGCATATTCGGAAGCGATCGCACGATGCACCACGGATATAGCTTGGAGTAATACGTCATAAGACTCTCCCAGTCATAGCTGCGAGTTACTTAGTTATGGGTTTTGAATAAATATTTACAAGGCTGTCGCTAACAAACCCAGCCAAAGATAGCGATCATGCGATCGCGTGACAGTTATGTAAGAAACTAAAGTCAGGGCAGGCATCAAAGAAAGTCGGACGGCAATTTAGCTAGATGGTAGCTTTTTAAGTTACCTGCTCATTTATAGTCCCTTACTTATCCAAACACGCTTGTAATTATTTTGTCAAGTCTGCTTGGATAAGCTTGTTTGGAAAGTATGACAGAAGAACGACAGCAAGAGCGAGAGTCTCCTTTAAGGCAGCGGAGAGAGGAATTAGGCTTAACTCAAAGAGACATTGCACTGGCTCTGGGTAAGACTGACCAAACAATTAGCAATTGGGAGACAGGTATGTATGAACCAAAGCTCACCCCCCGTGAAATGAAAGCGCTTTGCCGTCTGCTGAAATGGACGCTAGAAGAACTGCCAGATGAGTTTGGCTCATTGCGATCGCAGTGAGGCGCGATCGCAATTTTGGTGTGGAGATGCGATCGCATTTTTGAGGTGTGGATTTCATCGCTCAACACCAGGTAGTAAACGATCTCTCAATACCAATTTTTGGTTTGGTTAATTTTAGTAAGTACTATAAGTACTACTTGATAGACGCGCTCCAGCAAATATGAACAGGCAGAGTTTTATAGGAAACTGGGAATAAATTCCTATAAGTTTCTTTGTGAATACGCTAACGTTGATAGAGGAGATTTAGCGAGGTTTTTAGAAGTGAAGGCATCGGAAACCAGTGTCCGTATCTTGCTTGAAGGGAGTAAGCAGTTCCAAATTCCGCTGTTTCAAAGGCCTTATTCATGGTCTAAAAAGCAATGGGATGCTCTTTGGGAAGACCTGCTGGAAGTATATAACGAGGCGGAAGATTACCACTTCTTGGGGCCTATTGTCACTCAGTCAGTACCTGGGACTCCTGATGGGGTTTCTCCATTTGATCTTATTGACGGGCAGCAACGCCTCACTACCCTATCTATACTATTGGCTGCGTTGCGGGATCACTTGAAAAAACATGACTCTGACTCCGCAGCGGAACTACATGAACTGTATTTAATTAATAGATTTAAGAAAGGTGAAGCCCGCTATAAAATTTTACCTACGCAAGCAGATCAAGAGGTTTATAAGCAAGTTATTGAGGGGCAAATGAATGGAGATAAAAGTATAATATCTGAAGCCTATAAGTTCTTCTGGGAGCGAATGAAGAATAGCAATTCAGAAGAAGATACTGTCTCTATTGACATTACAAAATTAAAAAATGTGGTTTTGGAGAATATAACGCTGGTCAGCATTACGTTGGATGACCGAGACAATCCATACATTATATTTGAAAGCTTAAATCACAGAGGAGAACCCTTAACTCAGGCGGATTTAATACGTAACTACTTTTTTATGCGGCTTACTGATAAAAACCAAAAGGAAATAGTTTACAAAAAAATATGGCTGCCCCTACAAGATGAGTTTAAAAAGAATGCAGGAGAGGAAAAATACTTAAAAGAACTCACTAGAGCCTTTTGGTGTTACTTACGTAGAGAAGGAGTAGCCACAAGCGAAAATAAGATTTACCAGGAACTAAAGTCACGGCTAGATCAAAAATCCGAACATGAGGTTTTGTCGGTTATCAAAGAATTTGCTCAACTTGCTACGTATTATATACGAATTTCTTTTCCTGAAAATAATGAAAAAAATTCTGGGTTACGGCGGGCATTTGAAAGATTAAAAGAATTAAATTTTAGAAATTGTCATCCTCTCCTGCTCAACCTTTATAGAGACTATGAAAATAAAACACTCTCTTTGCAGCAGTTTGAACAAGCTCTGGGTTATGTAGAGTCCTACTTTGTACGTCGGCTGTTTGGGGATTTGTCTGTTCAATTGATGAACAAAATTTTTACAAATTTATATAAAGATGTCAACAAGCGATTAGAAGAGAAAAAATCTAGTAATTTTGTAATTGCATTACGCGAGGAATTAGCTAGTTTCGATACTAATAACAAGGGTCAAGTTTGGCCTGATGATAATTCGTTTCGCAAGAGCATTATTGAAAACTCTGTGAATGTAAAGGACAGCAGGGTGAAGTTTTTGTTAGCAAGCTTGCAAGAACCGTTGACTAAGTTTCAAGTGAAAACAGAGGATCTTACTCTTGAACACATAATGCCTCAGAAATTGACCCCTGCATGGAAAGCATTGCTAGGAGTCAATGCGGAGGAAATATCTAAAAACTGGCTTCACACATTAGGAAATCTGACTTTGACTCCTCCTTCTTATAACTCAGAAATGTCTAACTCACCCTTTAGTAAAAAATTAGAATACCTCCAGAAAAGCGCTCTAACTTTAGACAATCAATACTTTAAAAATGTAGAAACATGGAACGCCGAGGCAATTCGATGCCGCGCTGAATACTTAGCTAATATTGCAGTTAAGGTTTGGCCTCGATAGGAAGAATCCTCATCGTAAGCCTTATCTTCTAGATAATCACCCCATTTAAATAGCGCTCGCTCAATCTAGCCTCAAGCATCACAGGGCACTCACCCCTTGCCCTTATCATCTACTACACAACAGCGCGATCGCTTCTATAAAATAAAACCCCGTAAGTATAAACCTACGGGGTTTTATTTGTGAAATGCACTCTTACTACTTTTTACCAACTGGGAATTTATCTTGTTCTGGGTTGGGAGTAGTGGGAAGCGATCGCTTTCCCTCTGATTTTGTTTTACGTACCTCCCCATTTTTGTGCCCCCGTTTTCTGCCAAATCCGCGCTTCGGCAGTTGCACAAGCCAGCGCTGCAAGTTGTCCACATAGGTAAATAGTACTGGCACCACCACCAGCGTTAGCAGAGTGGAAGTCGTGAAGCCGCCCATCAGGGCAATTCCCATCGGAGCGCGGACTTCAGCCCCCGCACCAATACCCAATGCAAGGGGAATCGTACCCGCAATCGTAGCTAGAGAAGTCATCAAAATCGGTCGCAGACGATCCATCCCAGCGGCGATTAGCGCCTGATATTGCGACTTCCCTTCCTCCTGGTTAATCAAGGTATAGTCCACCAGCAAGATGGAGTTTTTCGTCACAATCCCCATCAGCAAGACAATCCCAATTAGCGCATATAACCCCAACGCTTCTTGGGCAATCATTAAGCCCAACAGTGCGCCGCCTAAAGAAAGAGGCAACGCCACCATGATTGTCAGGGGATGGAGGAAATTGTTGTATAGCAGCACCAGGATGGCATAGATACACATAATTGCCAGTCCAATTGCCGAACCAAAACGACCGAAAATCTCCTGCATAATCTCGGCATCTCCAGCGGATTCCTGCGTGACCCCGGCGGGAAGATTTTTGAGGGCAGGTAGCTGCTGCACCGCTTGCACCGCATCTCCCAGCGCAACGCCCTGCAAGTTCGCTTGTACCGACACCTGACGAGCGCGATTAAACCGATCGATTTGCGCCGGACCGCTGCCAAAGCGGATATCTGCCACCGACAGTAAGGGAACCAGATTGCCGTTTTGAGTGGGCACCTGAAGATTTTTGAGGGTGTCGATATCCTGCCGTGCATCGGGATTTATCTGCACTCGAATCGGAATTTGCCGATCGGGGAGGTTAAACTTAGCCAGATTCGCTTCATTGTCGCCAATGGTGGCAAGGGATGCAGTACGCGCGATCGCTTGCACCGTCACTCCCAAATCCGCCGCTCGTGCTGCATCCGGAATAATCAGAATTTCTGGTTTCACCAAACTGGCAGTAGAGGTTGCTTCCACTAAACCGGGCACGCTTCTCATCTGCTTTTCCAGAGCATCCGCTGCCAAGTTCAAAGCTTCCGGATTTTCACTTTTGAGGACAATTGATAAATCCTTGCCCGCTCCACCGGCTCCCTGACTTTGGAAACTAATCCGCGCTCCCGGTACTTGGGAGAACGCTTGGCGCATTTGTTTCTCAAACTCCTTCTGAGGAAGATCCTCTCGTTGTTCCTTCGGTTTCAGGTTGACAAAAAGATTGGCAGTATTAACTTCTGTCGTTGCCAAGACACTGTCAACGGCTGGGCTTTGCTGAATTAACCGAGTTGTCTGCTGTACAACTTTTTTAGTATCTTCCAGCGTCGAACCGGGAGGGAGTTGCACGGCAACTTCCGAGAAACCAATGTCCCCGTTATCAAATAAACCTTTAGGAATAAACGGGACTAGCGCCAAACTGCCCAGGAAAAATGCCAGAGCGATCGCCATCGTTGTCAGGCGATGCCGCAAAGCCCACTTCAGCACAAAGCGATACGGTTGAAATCGATTTTTTTTCCGGCTGTTAGCGCCGTTCCCGTTCCCATTTCCGGGTGCGTGATTGGCGGGTGAAGTCTTCTTCGGTTTGAGCAAATAAGCGCCCATCATCGGGGTAATCGTCCGCGCCACCAGAGTAGAGAAGATTGTCGAGACAGCAACCGTCACCCCAAACGGCTGGAAAAACTGCCCCGGAATTCCACCCATAAACGCAACTGGCAAAAACACCGCGATAATCGTCGCCGCGCTCGCCAGCACTGCCAAACCCACCTCCGCTGAAGAATCTAAAGCCGCTTGGAAGGGCGTTTTGCCCATATCCATGTGGCGATCCATATTCTCAATTTCAACAACGGCATCATCTACCAAGTTCCCCACCGCCAGCGCCAATGCCAGCAAAGTCATGTTGTTGAGGGTGTAACCCAGCAAATACTGCACGGCAAAGGTAGGCAGCATGGATAACGGCAGTGCCACGGCAGTAATCAACGTGGCACGCCAGTTCCGCAAAAAGATTAGAATCGTCAGCACTGCCAGCAGAGACGCTTGGATCAAGTCATCAATGGTGCCATCGTAGGATTCGCGGATAAAGTCAGCGCGAGTAAAGATGAGTTTTAGCTGGACATCCGTCCCCAGGGTTTTTTGCAGTTCTTCTACTTTCTGGCGTACCCCTTCTTCCACCGTCACCAGAGTGCTGCCAGTGCTACGCAAGACGGAAAAAGACACCACGGGTTGATTATTCAGCAGTGCCGCCTGCCGGGGGTCGGAAGAGCCATCGCGGATTTCTCCCAAAGCGGATAAGGGCACCGAACCCCCGCCCGGAAGGATAATCTCATAGTTTTGCAACGCCTGGACATTCGGCGCACTGCCTAAGGTGCGAATGCTTTGTTCGCTCCCGCCTAACTCCGCTCGTCCGCCGGGTAAATTGACGTTGAGGGCGCGAATTTGGTCGTTGACTTGAGTCGCTGTAATGCCTAGAGCTTTCAGACGATCGGGATCGAGATTGACGCGAATTTCGCGGTCAACACCGCCAACCCGCTTGATTTGAGCGACTCCCTCTACCGACAGCAGGGCGCGGCTAATCGTTTCGTCAACCAGATTACTTAATTCTTCTACCGATTTTTGCTTAGAAATGACGGCGTAGTTCATAATCGGCCCACCGGAGAACTCTAGCCGTTGCACGATCGGTTCGTTGATGTCTGCGGGTAAACTTTGGCGAATTTGGGCGACCGCATTGCGGACATCATTCGTCGCGCGATCGCTATCTGTCCCCAATACAAAATTAACGACGGTGGTAGAGACGCCGTCGTTAACTGTTGAATTTAATTGGTCTATATTTCCCAGACCCGCTACAGCATCTTCAATCGGTTTCGTCACCTGAGATTCCAGTTCCGCTGGTCCCGCCCCCGCCTGGGTGACGGTAATAGAAACCGTTGGTAGATCGATATTTGGGTTGATATCAATGCCCAAACCTGTAAAGGAAAACCATCCGACCACGGTCAAAAACAAAAATAAGACCAGGGTAGGAACGGGTTTGCGAATTGACCAGCCGGAAATATTCATAAAAGGCGAATTAAAAGATTAAAAGATTGCTGATTGCTCGTGGCTAATCGCTGATTATCCTTCGCGATTAGCCATTGGCTATTGACTATTGATGACTCGAACTTTGTCGCCTTCTTTGAGATACCCGGCACCGGCAACGACGACGCGATCGCCTGGTTTTAACCCGCTCTTAATCTCCCTGCTGTCACCACTCGCCACTTCTCCTAGTTCTACCTTCCGAGCTTGAACCGTGTCTTCACCCGATAGCAGGAATACAATGGCACTCCCATCTGGCTGAGGGAGTATCGCCTTGGCAGGTACCGTTACCCCGGTCGTGGTAGTAGTCGTAATTGCGGCACGGGCAAACATCCCCGGTCGTAAAGACAAGCTTTCCCCGCCCGAAGGTTGGGGCAGGTCAATCGTGACGGTTGCTTCACGCCTTTGCGCGTTCACCAGGGGCGCGATTTCTCTGACTCGCCCCTGCAAGCGAATGCGGCTATCGTTATCTGAGGTGATCGTGGCGGGTGCCCCAATTTTTACTTGCGGCAGTTGGATGGCGGGAAGTTGTGCCTCTAGTTCCAGTTGTCCGTTGCGGATGATCGAAAAGAGCGGTTTACTGCCAGAAGTGACATCCCCAATCCGGGCTATTTGCTGAATTTCATCATCTACTTTTGGTCTGGTAACAATGCCGCTAGCCGGAGCGCGAACCTGGGTTTGCCCTAGCTGAGTTTGCAGTTGTTGCAGATTTGCCGCACTGCTCCTGACCTCGGCTTCGGCACTATTGATATTCGCTTGGGCAAGGCGAACCTCTTCTCTAGCGGTTGCGGCAGTGGTGGCGCGAGCATCTAGCTCTTGACGACTAATCGCGCCTGCCTGAGCCAGTTGCTGATAACGCTGGAGGTTCCGTTGGGCTTCTGCAAGGGTGGCTCGGCTTTGCGCTAAAGCAGCTTGTCTTTGCCGGACAGCAGCTTGGCTCGATTCTAGCTGTGCCTTTCCCCGATCGAGTTGCGCTTGTAGGACGGAATTATCCAGAACTGCCATTACCTGTCCGGCTTCCACCGTTTGTCCCTCGTCCACCAAAACTCTCTGGATTTGTAAGCCGGTTGTCTGGGACAAAACGGGGATGAGTTCGCGGGCTTCTACTGTGCCGCTGGTTGTCAGAGTGCGGGCAACTTCGGCGGATTGGGCGACAGTTGCGGTGACACTTTGGCTGGGTGGTGCTGCCTGTTGCGTGGCATCTGGCTTCTTCGCAGTCTTAGGCTGTGAAAGCAGTTTCATTCCGCCTGCGGTGAGGGCGATGCCTATCCCTACGCCAAGCGCCACACCCTTCCAACCAGACAGACCTCTTTTTTTGCGATCGCTCTGCTTCCACCCGTTGTCGGAGGATTCTTCGTCACCGTCCCAGGTTTCATCTAATTCATTAACTTCTATCTTTTTTGGGGCTTCGTCCATCACCGCGCTCCCTCCACGCTTTCACCTTACTGGCGGCAACCTTTTGCAAAGAAATGTTGCAAGGGCTACTTTAACTATGATGCAAAATTTCCGGAAAAAGATGCGATCGCAATGTGACGCTAGGAACCCAGACTTGCGGTAGAGTTCTCAATAAAAGACCCTTGGCTTAGCAACAAGAACGACCTGATGAAAGCAGTTTTGATGACAGCATCTGGCGCACCGGAAGTCTTGCAACTTCAGGAAGTCCCAAACCCGACGATTGAACAAGACACAGAAATCCTTGTCCGTCTTCGGGCGGCGGGAATCAACCCGATTGACACCAAGTTGCGGCAGCGGGGCACCTTCTACCCAGACCAAATGCCCGCTATTTTAGGCTGTGATGGGGCGGGAGTCGTGGAAGCAGTCGGTTCTGGCGTCCAGCGGTTTAAGGTTGGCGACGAAGTGTATTTCTGTGCGGGTGGATTGGGGGCAAAGCTGGGAAATTATGCTCAAATGGCGGTTGTTGATGAGCGATTTGTCGCCAAGAAACCCACCTCTATAAGCTTTGCGGAAGCCGCTGCTGCCCCTCTGGTTCTGATTACCGCTTGGGAAGCCCTATTTGAACGAGGGCGGCTAGAACCCAAGGAACGGGTGCTGATTCACGCGGGTGCTGGCGGTGTCGGTCACGTCGCCATTCAACTAGCTAAGCTAAAAGGTGCGGAAGTTTGTACTACGGTTAGTTCTCAGGACAAGGCTGATTTTGTCCGCGAATTAGGTGCCGATGAGGTAATTTTTTATCAGCAAACTGACTTTGTGCAGGCGGTTCTAGATTGGACTGGAGGAGAGGGCGTAGACTTAGCCTTTGATACGGTGGGCGGGGAAACCTTCTATAAAACGTTCCCCGCCGTGCGGGTTTATAGCGATTTAGTGACGATTTTGGAGCCAGACCCCGCTTACTCTAATTGGAAGGTTGCGCGATCGCGCAATCTCCGGATTAGCTTTGAATTGATGCTAACGCCTGCATTGCAAGGACTCCTGGAAGCTCAACAGCATCACGCAGAAATTTTAGAACAGTGTGCAACCTGGATTGATGAAGGTTCGCTGAAAATTCACCTGGCTAAAACTTTCCCCTTAGAAGCCGCCGCCGCTGCCCACCAACTGTTGGAAGCCGGATCGATTACAGGTAAAATCGCCTTGCTGATCGAGGGTGAATAAAACTAACCAGCGATCAACCCTCATTGCGTGGCTTCATTAGCTGCAAAAGTGCTGTCAAAGCCTTGTCTTCCGAGGCATTGACCCGGCGATCTAGCAAGGCAATGCTGACCGCTTTGGGAAGTGCGATCGCTGCGATGTCTGGATCGAGTCCTTCCATCAATTGCTCAAGCGACTGGGGCACTTTCAATGCCGATCTGACACCGAGCAGCATGGGTTCTTCTAAACCGAGTGCCTGAAGCTGACGAGACCAAACCTCCCAGCTGATTCTGACTTCCGGTTCCGCCGCCTGAATCAAATAAGCCAGCAACCGCTGTAGCTTACTTTGTTGCTGGGGCGTTAGCTGAGGCTGGGAATGTTCTTCTGGGTCGGTATCGACAGTTTCTTGGTTAAGGTTGCTGACAATTTGCTGCCAGTCTTGTTTGTCGCACCCTTCTGGTTGGTCTACCGTCAGCGAAATGCTAATTTTTTGGTCTGAACCGGCGTTGAGGTGCGTGACTTGGGCACGTACACCGAGAAAGCCCAGCCACTGGGCAATCGTCCCAATCAGTGTGGAACGAGTTGCCTGACAGCTAGCGAGTAACCGGATTTGAGTGCGAACCATTGGGCGCACGATTTGCGAAAGCATAGTTTACAAAATTGCCTCGATTATTATCTGGTTATTAACGCTTCATCTGCATTGGGTGCTGTTACCAATCAGACTTTTCTCACCTTACATTTTGCACCGGGAAACTTCTTCCCTACAGGTGTAGGTTTTTGACGATTTGGGAGCGTTAAATATTCAAAACTTACCCTTATAAGGAGGAGTTGGGGGAGAGGTTCGCGGATTTCTGGCGAAACAGATGAGTATGTTCAGGATCGTACAGACGCGAACGACGTTTCGCTGTCGCCAAAGACTCTGGCGTATTTTCCACCGTCCCCAAGGCGGGACTAATCACATAAAGCGTCGTCCGAATCAAATTTTCCTGCTGCGTCACAGTTGCCATTTGATCCAAAGGAACCAGGAAGATTTTCTCATCAGGCCAACCGACTCGAAAGCAAATCGCTACAGGTGTATCGGCGGGGTAGTGCTGCATCAGTTTCGCTTGCGCGTCTTCGACGTGACGCGCCGCTAGATAAAGGCATAAACTTGCCTGATGCGCTGCTAGGGAGGCTAATTCTTCTCGTTCCGGCACCGCTGAAGCGCGTCCGCTAATTCGGGTGAGGATAATCGTCTGCACCAGTCCTGGCACCGTTAGCTCAACTTTGAGCTTGGCGGCGGCTGCCTGGAAAGCACTGATGCCGGGGACAATTTCAAAAGGAATGTCAGCCTCTGCCAAGGCTTGCATTTGCTCAAAGACAGCACCGTAGAGGCTGGGGTCGCCAGAGTGGAGGCGGATCACAGATTTATGCGATCGCACTCGTTCAATCATCACTGGCAGAATTTCTTCGAGGGTTTTATTCCCGGTGCGAATAATTTCCGCATCCGCACGCACCCCCTGCAAAATTTGCACCGGCACCAGAGAATCGGCAAATAAGATTACATCCGCAACCGCGAGTAGTTTCTGCGCCTTAACCGTCAATAAATCTGGATCTCCCGGCCCTGCACCGACAATGTAAACGGCTGGTGCCAGGGGAGACAATGATTCGCCAATAAATTTAGTCGCCAATTCAGACAAACCTCTTCTAGAGTGTGTAACTTATCAGTCATCTGTTGATCGTTCTGCAATTTTGTCAAAATTGCAGATTGCTTCTGATTCCCGTACAGCGGTACCTATCTGCGCCTACCGAGTCAAAAAAATTAAATTGATTACGGACACTTTCCGGATTCGTTCCACTTCCCCGGTAATTAAGGAATGGTAGATGCACCCTGGTTTTGCTCTAGAGTCAAACTCTAGAGCATTTTTTTTGGGATTTTTTTGGGAATAATTTCTCCTGAAACCTGGCTTTTTCTACCAATTCACTTGATTAACGCGACACTTCAACTCTCAAAGCCCGATTATAAAGACGGTTGAGGCATCTGAGGTTTAATCTCGCCCCCGTGAAATGGGAGGATTCATCGTTGGGTGTTCTCGCTGGTAGCATTGTTATCACTAGAAGCTGACACGACATCTGGCAGAGAACGACGCAACAAATAAACCCAAGCCAGACCCGCCAATCCCAGCGCCATTCCCAGTAAACTGATTGCTTGTGCCATTCGCAACGGCCCCAGCATCAAGCTATCGGTGCGTAACCCCTCAATCCAAACGCGACCGGCGCTATAAGCCACCATGTAAACCAAAAACAGCGTGCCTGCCTTGAGACGTGGTCTCTTCAAATCCCGAAAAAACAAGGTCATCAGCAACCCAAAAACCATTAAATTCCAAAGAGATTCATAGAGAAAGGTGGGATGGAAGTAGGCAAAATTTTGGTAATCGGGCGGACGGTTCTCGACCGGAATCAAGAGTTTCCAAGGCAAATTTGTGGGTGCCCCGAAGGCTTCAGAATTGAAGAAATTGCCCCAACGCCCGATGGCTTGACCCAAAATGACAGAGGGCGCGACTAAATCGGCAAGTTGCCAAAAAGAGATTTTTTGGATTCGGGCAAAAATCAAAGCTGCCAAAGTGCCACCGATGATCGCCCCATGAATGGCAATGCCTCCTTTCCAGATGGCAATGATGTCACCCGGTCTTTGGGCGTATTGTTCCCACTCAAATAAAACATAGTAGAGTCGGGCACTGGGAATCGCCGCTACAACTAGCCAAAGTGCGAAATCGCCCGGTATATCTGGGTTGATGTGACGGCGGGACGCCAGATATCGAGAAAGGGTGACGCCAATTAATACGGCTGAGGCAATTAATAGACCGTACCAGCGAATGGTGAACGGTCCCAGCTCAATGAGGATTGGGCCTGGAGAGGTAAATTCAAATGCCAAAGGCAGAGAGGAAATATCAAGAAGCATCGGCTTTGATTGAGTTCCAGCGTAGCCCGGACAAGACTCGCTGCTAGCACTTCATAGTTTATCGAATGCTTGATTCAAGTCTTGCATAGCAGCAGCTAGATCGCGATCGCTCACACGCCTCTAGCTAATTCTCAGTCCCCTGGTCTCAGTTCCGTGGAAATCTGGACACGCTGACACCCCTTTCCAAGGGCAATCAACATTCAATCAATCAAATTACTGCTGACCCTTGCGAAAACTGTCAAATTGTGCAGATAAACAAGTTTCACGATCGCAAGCAGCAAGATTAAGACAAATAGCGGTAGCGAGTACCGATCCGATAGATAGATATTGATATTGCAACTGTACTTATATACGACCGTGATGGCAGCACTCGCGGAACCATCACGCTGAGATCGAACAGAGATGACTGAAGACCGAATTACTCAAAATCTTATCGTTGAAAATCGTAATCTGCGCCTAAATCAGCGTTCATCTATGCACCTGCCGCGCAGCCTGAGTGCCTTAGAAACTTGGGGTTTTGGGTTCACAGGTCATCTAGCCTGGATTGGCACAGCCCCGCTAATTCATGCAGCATTAGGATCATCTGCCATCTTTGTGTGGTTGCCCGCAGCGATTGTGGGGATGCTGCTGAATCTGCAAGTGAAACGCTTAGGAGAACACTGGCCTGAAATATCGGGAGGAACTCCAAATTACACGACTAAGTTACTCAAAAACTATCCCGGTCTAGCTCGTTATGCGGCGATCGCGTACTTCATCGGCTGGGCAGGATATCTGCCAATCAACCCAATTATCCTCACGAATCTCATCAAGACTAATCTAGAACCTTTAGGGATTGATTGTCCGGAAACGGCTCTGAAAGTTGGATTCACGCTGATTGCTTATATTGTGGCGCTCAGCGGTACGAGAGCTTTAGCTATCTTGCACACGTTTTTCATTCTTCCAGCAGTCGGATTCTTATTGGTGTTTTGTCTTCAAGGTCTAGGATGGTTAGCCTTCTCGCCCGCGAGTCCCGGCTTTTTTCCTAGCAGCTGGTCAACCTTAAACTTTGTGGATTGGGCAAAGTGGTCTTTTTTCGCAATCTACATTGCCTACGCCTGCGAGACAGCCTCCGCATTTGTCGCCGACAGCCGACGCCCTGGAGAAACGCTGCGATTTCTCAACTTGTCAGCTTGGCTAATTCCGCCGGTTGTTCTCGGCGGTTCTTGGGTACTCATGCGCTTGGCAACTGTACCAGACTTGGGCGAAGACACGTTTTTGAACTTGTTCGCAGCAGCAAAGCCATTCTGGGGTGAGTCAGCTTCCTTAATCGTGACCCTCCTGATTGTCTCGAGCTGTCTTCTGGCTTGCGCGACTGCGGTTTCTAATGCTCCCCGCATTCTGTACCAGCTTGCCCTAGACGGGCACCTTTCCCCTGTCTTCGCTACCGTCTCCCGACAAGGCGTTCTGCAACCTGCCCTGATATTTTCCCTTTGCACCAGCTTGATCTATCTGGTTTGGGGAGACATTTCTCGGATTGTGGTAGTAACGGGTACTGGCTATCTGGTCGCCATGATGTCAATTCATCTGGGACTGTGGTTGCACAGAGGTAAACCCGAAGTACGCTGGTCTTGGTGGTCGCTGGGCTTCTTTGCTGTCGAGGCGGTTGTTCTGGTAGTGGGGGGTTTAAGTTGGAGCTGGCAAGATGTGCTAGTTGGGCTGCTGTCTCCGATCGCTGTTTTGGCTTGTGATGCAGCGATTCGTCGGATCGCATTTGAGCCTTTCCACCCAGCCTGGTGGATTGAGCGTTACCGGGTGAAAAGCTTTCAGGCCAAAGATTTTGTTGCCTTTCAGGTGATCGTCCTGATTCTATTGGTTTGTAGTGCGACGGCGATCGCCTGGGTGCTTCGGAACGGGATTGGGCAGATTTCTGGGAATGCCAGTAACAATCTTTTAGTCATTTTGCTGATGACGCTCGCTTTTGTAGCGATCGCAGTTGCCTGCTGGACTAGCTTGCCTCAAGTGGCTGCGATCGCTGAAGCACGGGAACACGCGGAAAATCTTTTTATCACTGCCCTAGACACGGTTCCGGATACCATTCTCGTTTTGGATGAGAGCGGCGCGATTCGTCAAGCCAACCCAGCCGCTGTTGCCCTTTTCGAGATGGACGCTCATCAGCTGATTGGGCGTCGCCTCAACGATTTCCTCCCTGGGTTAGCTGGGTCGCCTGAGATTTGGCAAAGTCGCAGCGAACAGACATTCCGGCAGGATGAAACAAGCTTACGCACGATCGAGGTGACGCTTTCCCACCGCTCAAATCGCCAACTTCAAGAATATATTGTCATCCTACGCGACATCACGGAGCGCAAGCTCTCAGAAGAAACATTGCAGCAATCGGAAGAGACTGCTAGAAAGCAAGCGATCGCTCTAGAAAAAACTCTGCGAGACCTGCGGCAAACCCAAGCTCAACTAATTCAAACTGAGAAAATGTCTAGCCTCGGTCAACTCGTTGCGGGTGTTGCCCATGAGATTAATAACCCTGTCAACTTCATCTACGGAAATCTGACCCATGTGGGTAACTACACTCAGGATCTTCTCGGTTTAGTTAACTTTTACCAGCAGGGTTATTCCTACACTGACCCCAACATTCAAGGCTTGGTTGAAGAGATCGATCTTGATTTTCTAATTGAGGATTTGCCGAAAACTTTGTCTTCGATGAAAGTAGGGGCAAACCGCATTCGGGAGATTGTTCTGACTTTGCGTAACTTTTCTCGGTTAGATGAAGCCGAGATGAAACCTGTCAACATTCATGAGGGAATCGATAGTACCCTCGTGATTTTGCACAATCGCCTCAAGCATAAACCAGAGTTTCCGGCTATTCAGGTTATCAAGCAATATGGCAACTTGCCGCTGGTGGAATGTTATGCCGGACAAATGAATCAGGTATTTATGAATATCTTGAATAATTCGATTGATGCTTTGCAGGAGCAAGATAAAGCGCGAAGCTCAGAAGAAATTAAAAAGAAACCCAGCACTTTAACAATTTCTACCCAACTTTTAGACAAGAATTGGGTGAGAATCGGGATTAAAGATAATGGGCCGGGGATGAGTGCAAGTGTCCTAGGGCAACTGTTTGACCCGTTCTTTACAACAAAACCAGTCGGTCAAGGCACTGGACTGGGTTTATCGATTAGCTATCAAATTGTTGTAGAAAAGCATGGCGGAAAGATGAAGTGTCTATCTCGACCTGGGGAAGGTGCAGAGTTTCAAATTGAGATTCCGATCGGGCAAACTTATAAAGTGAACCCCAGCGTCGATCGAGAGGTTCTAGGATAGAGATCCTAGCGAAAACTTTTGATTATTTATGTCTGCTACGTCCCGCTCTCAGGTTCAGTCTTCTACAGACAGTCAGCATCAAAATCAGTTTGATGAAACTGCTCCCGTTGCTAAACAGGGGGTAACGAATAAAAACCCAGCCAGAACGATTCCTCCCCTTTTAGGGGCAAATTTAGCTGAATTAACCCAATGGGTGCTTGCTCAAGGACAACCGGCTTACCGGGGACAGCAACTGCATCAGTGGATTTATGAAAAAGGAGCGCGATCGCTTTCTGAAATTACTGTATTTTCTAAGCAGTGGCGCGACCAAGTAGCAGATGTCCCGATTGGACGCTCTACGATACATCATCGTTCTGTTGCTCCAGATGACACGGTGAAGTATCTGCTACGGTTGGCAGATGGTCAAATTATCGAAACAGTCGGTATTCCCACAGAAAAGCGCCTCACGGTGTGCGTGTCTTCACAAGTGGGTTGTCCGATGGCTTGCGACTTCTGCGCTACTGGGAAGGGTGGTTTTACCCGCAATCTCGCACGTCATGAAATCGTCGATCAGGTGTTAACGGTTCAGGAAGACTTCAAGCGACGAGTCAGCCATATTGTATTTATGGGGATGGGCGAACCTTTACTGAATACGGTAAATGTTCTGGGAGCGCTAGAGATACTAAATAAAGATGTGGGAATCGGACAGCGTTCGATGACACTCTCCACCGTGGGAGTACGCGATCGCATCCTCGATTTAGCGCAACATCACTTGCAAATCACCCTTGCAGTTAGCCTCCACGCACCCAATCAGGCACTTCGGGAAAAACTTATCCCTACGGCTCAGCGATATCCCCTGGAAGATTTGTTAGCAGAATGTCGGGAATATGTTCAATTAACAGGTCGCAGATTGACATTTGAATACGTCCTGCTTGCGGGTGTGAACGATCTTCCCCAACACGCGAATGAACTTGCATCCCGCCTGCGGGGATTCCAAACTCACGTCAATTTAATTCCCTACAATCCTATCCACGATGCTGACTATCAGCGTCCGGATTCTACTCGGATTCAAGCTTTTGTAGCAGCTCTGAAAAAACAGCATATTGCTGTTAGCGTTCGCTACTCTCGTGGTTTAGAAGCCAATGCTGCTTGCGGACAACTTCGAGCTTCTAAATAATTCAGTAAAAGCAATTCTTTGAGGATTGCTTCTACAGACGACTTGCATCAAGACCGGGTGCGTATGCTTCGATTACTCTCCCGGTTCGAGAACAAGTCACCATCAAGTAGTCACAAGTACGGCATTGTGTCCGCGTTAGCTGGCTGCTAGAAATATAATGCCGTTCACCCGGACTGCCACAGTTAGGACAGCGAATTGCTTGGACGAGCTGCATTGTTAAAGTTTTCATGTCAGTAAGTTTTTTAAAACAAGAGAATTGCTAGATTTGACCCCGATACCATCCGGTAAAAGTGTAGCTAAAGTAACAATTTAGCTACATGCAATGAGTGAAAAATCAATTTACCTTTCTAGACTATTATGGCAACCTTTTTGATAATTATCCATAATCAATTGAATGATTTATATGAATCATTCTTTAGGAATATGAGTCTATCTAGCTTTGATCCCCATTGTGAACTTATGCAAATGCGGGAGGTTTGCACAGGCATTTAACATCGTTTAGACATTTCTGACGTGTTGATTTTGTAAAGTTGGGCAGTTCTTTAGTAATAATTTATAGAAGTTCTCAACATCTATCAGAATTAAATTTACAGCTAAAATAAAATTCTCTGGTTAAACTTTATGTGGATTTAAGGTTTAATAAAATTCTGGCATCTGTCTATAGAGATATTTCTTTTTTACAAAATAGGGTTGAGCGAGAAGATTGCAGATAGGGGCATCAGCGATCGCTCTGATGGAACGTAAAGGATGCCAAAAAAAGCGATTCACCCTCAAGAGCAAATCGCTGACCGTTAAGGATTGAGATTAAATCCGGTTAATCGCGCCTCCCATTAGAAGCACCTCCTCACTCCGGCTCCCCTCTCCGTGAAGGTCGAGGGTCTGGGGGTGAGGTTCTATCAAGCCAATTTAAAAAGTCAGTTGACGCGCCGTACTATCGTCAACGAAACGCTGTTCGCCAACGCCCACTAGCTGCACGATAGTTTCGCGGCTGGGTGGCGTCCAATTGCCTTCACGGGCGGCAATTTCAACCCTCGTTTGTTGCCCTTGGGAATCAACGCGGTAGGTTGTGGTTGCAAAGGCACCCGTTTGATATTCAAACGTATGCCCATCATCTTCATAGAGCCTAAACTTGCCCTCTCCAGGCCAGATGCGGAGAGTCAGTTCGTCAAGGGGACGCTCATCCATGTATTGCATCACCGGCTGCATGGGGATAATCGCTCCCGCACGCACATATAGCGGCATTCGCTCTAACGGTGCATGAGCTAAGATATGCGTCGCGCCTTCGTAACGTTCTCCTGTCCACCAGTCGTACCAAGTGCCTTCGGGAAGATACACGGCACGGTATTCTACCCCTGGTCGATAGATGGGTGCAGCCATGAGGGAAGAACCGAGCAATACTTGGTCGTAGAGTTTATAGGTTTTCGGGTCGTTGGGGAAATGATAGAGTAAGGGACGTAAAATCAGTGCGCCAGTAGTTGCAGCTTCCCAAAAAAGCGTGTAGATATAGGGCAATAGCTGGTAGCGGAGATTAATATATTCGCGGCAGATAGCTTCGACGCGATCGCCAAAAACCCAAGGTTCGTGTCTTGCCGTACTCATTGCCGAGTGACCGCGCATCAACGGGTAAAGCATTCCCACTTGCATCCACCGAGCAAATAATTCCGCCGTGGCGTTGCCAGCAAAACCGCCAATATCGGAACCGACAAACGCCACACCGGATAGTCCCATATTGCAGAGCATCGGCAGGGACATTTCCAGATACTCCCACAGCGATTGATTATCGCCCATCCACACCGACGACCAACGCTGAATTCCGGCAAAACCGGAGCGTGTCAGCACAAACGATCGCTCTGTAGAACGCAGCCGCTTCAGCCCTTCGCAAGCCGATTGAGCCATTGATTGCCCATACAGGTTGTGAGTTTCGGTATGGGTAGTGCGTTCTTCCGGCGAACCTTGGGGGGCATCTAAGGGAAAGGATATTTTATTCCCCGGATCTCCAAACGGGCGATCGTCTATCGCCGGTTCGTTCATATCGTTCCAGATACCCGCAACGCCGACTTCAGTTAGGCTTTTGTGCAAGTCGCCCCACCACTGGCGCACTTCCGGACGCAGAAAATCGGGAAATACTGCTTTGTCGGGCCAAACGTAGCCGTGGAATAGCTCACCCTCTGTCTTACGGATAAAATAGTCATTTTCTATCCCTTGGTCGAAGACGTGGTAATCGGCTTCCGGCTCGTACTTGACGCCTGGATCGATAATTGTCACCGTCTTGAAGCCATCCTGCGCCAAGTCATTGACCAATTGGGCAGGATCGGGGAACCGTTTGGGACTCCAGGTAAACACCCGGTAGCCCTTCATGTAGTCGATATCGAGATGAATCACATCGCAAGGGATGCGACGGTTGCGGAATTCCTGGGCAAGTTCTCGCACCACCTCTTCAGATTCGTAACTCCAACGGCATTGGTGATAACCAAGGGACCATTTCGGTGGAAGTTGCATCCGACCTGTTAGCTGCGTGTAGGTGCTAAGAATTTGCGCCGGTTCCGGGCCATAAATGATGTAATAATCCAGCTCATCGCCCCGCGTTTCCATCCGATAGACGCCCGGTTGTTCTGCACCAATATCGAACTGGCTCCAAAAAGTAGTGTTAAAGAAGATACCGTAGGCGAGTTCTGGACGTAGCGCTATGAAAAATGGAATCGCCTGGTACATTTCATCGGTAAATGAACTGTAATCCAGGGCGTCAACTGTCCAGTTTGTTTGGACTTCGCTGAGTTTATCGAGTAGCTTGGTGCGTTCGCCAAAACCGTAGAAATGTTCATCAGCTTCGATGCGTTTCCAGGCAGCGATCGCGCCCATGCGTCCAGCCATTCCCATTCCGGTATCATGCGCGAAAGGTCGCCCGGTTTTATCAAAACACTCGATCCGACACCCTTGGCGGTGAATGTACACCCGCATTTGCTCGGTTTCAATTTCTACCGCTGCGTCAGTTTCCCGAACTTGGAAGGAGACGATTGACCATTCTGCATCATCCAACGTCACTGCCCACGAACGACGCGGCATCAATTCGCCACTGGGTGCCCAGCGGACTCGGACTAAGTTCGGTGCCAGGATGCTAATCGCAAGGCGCGAATTCTCACAATCGCCGTAGATTCCTCGATCGTGGCGTTCTATGGTTTTTAGCGTTCCAATTGTTGACCAAGATGTCCCTGTTGTAGGCAGTTTTCCAAAATATTGCGGCATCACCCCTCCCGGTAAACTGTGAATTTGAGTAGAAGCGATTGATAAATTGCCTCTACCGCTAGCGATCGCTAATGAGCAAAATGCTTTTACTCGCCTCGATCCAGCTTGTAACAGTTGATCGGCTGCGGCTTCTTCCAGGGGGAAGGTTTTGCTTCGGTGATGCTGGGGTGGAAGAAGTCCGTATAACAACGGTGTCAGCATCCATTTAAGGAGGATGACTCTTTGGGAGATAGCAAGCAAATTCCCCACTATGACAGCGGATTTTATGTGAACTTTGTTAGCGTGGTTTCGGTGTTTAGCCATCAGTAGGGAGTGGTTATTCGCGCCCAACTGATGCACAATCTAGATTTTTGGAGAAAACTGCTGATGAAATTCACGCGCCGCGAATTTATCATGGCCTCTACGCTGGCGGCAGGGTTTGCCCTAGCAGTTCGCCCCATTTCTGCCCAAGTCATCACGACCGATAAGAAAGGCTTGGTGGCAGGTGAAGTGAAGATACCCGTAGAAGATGGAGCCATCCCCGCTTATCGGGCGATGCCTGCAAGGGGTAAGAATTTCCCCGTGGTGCTAGTTGTGCAGGAAATCTTTGGCGTCCACGAACATTTGCAAGATATCTGTCGTCGCTTTGCGAAACTGGGTTATTTAGCGATCGCGCCGGAACTCTATGCGCGTCAAGGCGATGTTTCCCGGATGAGCGATATTCAAGAAATTATCACCAAAGTAGTTTCTAAAGTCCCCGATGCTCAAGTTATGTCAGATTTGGATGCAACGGTTGCTTGGGCAGCCAAGTCCAGTAAGGGAAACACCGATAAACTGGGAATTACAGGCTTTTGCTGGGGTGGGCGAATCGTTTGGCTGTATGCGGCTCACAATCCCACGCTAAATGCTGGCGTTGCCTGGTACGGACGCCTAGTAGGCGAGTCTTTGCCCCTCATTCCCAAATATCCTCTCGACCTAGTTGATGAGCTGAAAGCGCCCGTACTGGGACTCTATGGCGGCAGCGATACCGGCATTCCGAACGAAACTGTCGAGAAGATGCAGGAGGCACTGAAAGCAGCAGACAATGCTTCGGAAATTATCCTTTATCCGGACACTCCCCACGGCTTTTTTGCCGACTACCGCCCCAGCTACCGCAAAGAGGAAGCAGAAGACGGCTGGAAACGCCTGCAAGCTTGGTTTAAGAAGTACGGGGTTGCTTAAGAAGCGATCGCTCATTTTGCGATTCGGTTGCTTTTAAGTCTACTTAAGCCCTAGCGATTGGAAATCGCGGCTATACAAACGAAGTCCGCCTTGCGCGGACTAAGAAAAAATCAGAAGCTTTAAACCTGCGTTAGCGAAGCGTTCCGAAGGCTAGGCAGGTTTTGTCTGTATAGCTGCGGTTTCAACCGCCAAGCGTGAAGTCTTTGAACCTGTGAAGGCAGGTTTTGTCTGTATAGCTGCGGTTTCAACCGCCAAATCTTAATTTGATACTCATGTGCAATGTCATGCCCCTACGGAACTATCTCCAGATTGATGTTTCTTCCCAAGACATTGATAAACTAAGCGATGTATCAGTAGCTGTCAGGTAAAACTTTGCTAGACGAACAAGCCAAAAAAACTATTCTGCGTAAGATTCCTCACGGACTCTATATCTGCGGTGTCAAAGATGGCGAAGAAGTTAACGGCTTCACATCCAGCTGGGTGATGCAAGGCTCGTTTAAGCCACCGCTGGTTGTGAATTGCGTTAAGCAGGATTCTAAATCCCACGCCATGATCAAAGCCAGTGGCGTTTTTGCGCTTAGTTTCCTGGATGAGGGACAGCAAGACTTAGCGGAAAAATTCTTCAAGCCGCAGCGCCGCGTCGGGAATAAATTTGAAGAGGTGGAATTTTATCTAGGACAAGAAACCGGCTGTCCCATCATCTCCGACTCCCTCGGTTATGTGGAGTGTAAGGTTGTCGGTGCTGTGGAACACGGCGATCATACTGTTTATGTCGGGGAAGCGATCGCTGCTGGCGTCCACCGCGAGGGTAAACCGCTTTTACTCGAAAATACTCCTTGGCAATATGGTGGGTAATTGGTAATTGGTAATCGGTAATTGGTAATTGGTTAGTAGCAAAGGACTAATAACGAATGACTAATAACGATTACCCATTACCTAATGCCTTTTGAAAGGAATTAGAGTAAAAGATTATGCCGCTAATCAAAGTTCAAACTTCTGTTGATTCTCCCGATCGGGGTGCTGTTGAGGGTCTGCTGAAAAGTCTTTCTGCTAAATTAGCGAAGCATACAGGCAAACCGGAATCTTATGTGATGACGGCTTTTGAGCCGAGTGTAGCGATGACATTTGGGGGGACTCTCGATCCCGTCTGTTACGTCGAAATTAAAAGTGTCGGTAGCATGAGTCCGTCGCAAACAAAGGCAATGAGCCAAGATTTTTGCCAGCAAATTAATGAGAAACTTGGTGTATCTACAAACCGAATTTACATTGAGTTTGCTGATGCAAAGGGTTCAATGTGGGGTTGGGATGGGTCAACATTTGGTTGATTAAATCCTACTTGATAATGCCCGCACCTTGAAGGCTGGGGCTACACAAATAAAGCCCGCCTGCGTGGGCTAAGAAATTGGAAATATTGGGGTTTGTAATTGGGTGCAATACATTTTGACCTCTCCCCAACCCCTCTCCTACAAGGAGAGGGGTTTTTCTGATTGCCTTTTAGGGTAGGGGGTTAGGTTCTGTATTTGATTCAAATGACAAACACTATATTGGGGCGATCGCATTTATCTCTCCCCCAGCTTGCGTCCAATGTGCAGGTTTTTCCAGATTGTTCGGCAATACAGTTGCGCTATCTCCCAATGCTGTTTCAATTTGCGCTTGTTCAAGGTTTTGGACTTGCCTGAAGGTGGCACCATGCAGCTTGGCATCATCAAGAATAGCTCCTAAGAGGTTGGCTTTATAGAGGCTTGCTCCTTGCAAGTTGGCTTCACCAAGGTCTACACTTTGCAACTTGGTTCCACTGAGCTTTGCTCTTTGCAAATCGGCTTCTCGCAGGTCTGCTCCCCCAAGGTTTGTATTTTGTAAATTAAGTCTCTGATTGTTTGGATCTCTTTTCACGTTGCGCCGTCCGATAACTGTAAGTGCTGCTTGAATATCCGTAGGAATTTTTGGTGATTGCTCCTGCTGTATCTCTTCTTTCTTCAAAGGAGCCTTCTCTCGCACAAAAGCAGTCAACACTTCCATAATTGTCCAGTGGTCTTTTTTGGAATCCTCAGCAATTCGTTTTAGGGCGTAAATTCCACCTAAACGGCTAGAAATCTTCTCAGAATCAAGAAGTTCAATAGCTTTAGTAAAGCGTTCTGTGATTTGCTTATCTTGTGCTGCTTTTGCATTTTTTAGGGCAGCCTTAGCGTTATATAGAGCTGCTTCAGCGCTCTTATTGGCAGCGATCGCGCTATCATCCATCGCTTTTGCTCGCTTCGCCGCATAGAAAACGTTAAAGAGGATTGCGGCTCCTCCAAAAGTTGTTGCAACAACTTTTAAAACTTCAATAATGGTTGGTATAACCGGATTTTTCAAAACCTCGCTATTCAATGAAACATAGCAAACTATCAATACTATCAAAGCAAAAAAAACTACCAAACTTATAAGCCGGTTTTTTAATCCCTCTATTTCATCACGCATAAAGATTATCCTGGCAGAGAGTTTATCAGCGAATTAATTGCTCGAATTGCGACTAAAAGCACTAAACCTCCAATCGCTAATAGACTCAAAGGACGCAAGATTCCCTCCAACTGCCTCAAACGTTTCTCTAAGTCGCTTTCGTAATATTGCTCCAATTTTCGCAGCGCCGCATCTAGATTGCCAGTTTCTTCGCCACTGCGAATATATTGGATTGCAAGTGGCGGTAACTTAGTTTGCAGACTCTCGGTGAGGCTTCTACCGAGACGAATTTGCCGAGCAGCTTTTGCTACGTGGGTTGCCATCTGAGGATCGGGGATGCGATCGCGCAACAATTCCAGTGCGGCGAGAATTGGCACCCCGCAACTTAAAGGCAAGGACAACTCGGTAAAGTAAAGGAGCGATCGCGCTTGCATGACTTTATCCAAACCGGGAAGTTGCGCCGCCAACCGCTGTAAACCGCGTCCGGGAAAGCGAGAATTCAGCACAGTTACTCCAACCAAAAGCACTGCCAATCCAAAGCTGCACAGCCAGAAACCAGGATGGGTAAGCTTTTGAGGATTTCGCTTGAAAAGTGCGGCGGCGAGTACCAGCAGACTCCAAATCAGCGCGATCGCGGCGATTCCCACCGAACGATACAGGCGTTCGCGTTTGGCTTTGGCTTCCGCCGCCGTTGCCAATCTCCCAAAAGTCTCTGCTAGCGATCCGCTGTATTCTGCTAACCGAATTAGGCTAATCGTCCAGCCATCAAAATATCGAGCGTCTGGTGTCAAAGCTGAAGCCAAATCTTGCCCAGAATCCACCGCTGCACTGACGGTTTGCAGATAGCGCCCGAAGGGAGAATTACGATCGCGATTCACCAAATTTAAGCTTTGCTGTACTGAAATGCCAGAATTCAGCAAAGTGGCGAACTGCTGAAAAAATTGAGCCTTTTCCTGGTTTTTCAACTTAATGTGTAGATTCACTAATCGGATTTTAGCTTTTGCTGATTTTTAGAGAGAACCTCTTGAAAGTTAAGAATGGCGCTGGTTGGATTAATCTAGAGACTCTCAGCGATCGCAGCAGAGGGCGATTGCTGGCTCGTGTATGCCGTGAAAAGAGGCTGCTGACGCTGATGAATCCTAATC
Organism: Coleofasciculus sp. FACHB-542; assembly: GCF_014695825.1. NCBI lineage: Bacteria > Bacillati > Cyanobacteriota > Cyanophyceae > Coleofasciculales > Coleofasciculaceae > Coleofasciculus > Coleofasciculus sp. FACHB-542. The sequence goes on from NZ_JACJPB010000042.1 coordinate 151,501, forward strand.
TGGTTGCGATCGCTCTCGTTTAGTGGTCGGTGCTTCTCGCCAAAACCGGAGACTTTTAACAATTCGTAGTTTTAGGGGTACTGTATGAGTACAATTTCCTTAAGCTAGCTCACACACCTCTTCCGTGATTGCAATCTATCCTGGCAGCTTCGATCCAATTACTCTGGGGCACCTCGACATCATTAAGCGCGGTTGTCGGCTTTTTGATGGGGTGATTGTTGCGGTGTTGCGGAACCCCAACAAAACCCCCCTGTTTACAGTACAGGAGCGCATCGAGCAGATTCGTCTATCGACGCGATCGCTGCCGAATGTAGAAGTTGACAGTTTTGACGGTTTGACAGTCAACTATGCCAGAATCCGAGAAGCGGGCGTGCTGCTGCGCGGTTTGCGGGTGCTTTCTGACTTTGAACACGAGCTACAGATGGCTCATACAAATAAAACTCTGGACGACCGGATTGAGACGGTTTTTCTAGCAACCTCTAACGAGTACAGTTTCTTAAGTAGTAGCTTAGTGAAAGAGATTGCCAGATTCGGCGGCTCTGTCGATCATCTTGTTCCCCAGCACGTCGCCTTAGATATCTACCGATGTTACGCCAAGACTCTTCCCGCCTCGAACCCGATAGTAGTGGACGCTTCCCCGAAGGTGAATTACCCGACAGTGGATCGGGAAGTGTAGATATTCAGCGGGAACTCGACCGCATCGAAGAAATGATTCTCGATAGTACGCGCATTCCCTTGACTAGCCTGCGCTTAGTCGATGAGAATCCGTTACTCGATCAGCTGGATTTGGTGCGGATCAATCTGCCACCAGCTTTTCAGGAAGCCGAAGAAATTGTTCGGCAGAAGGAAGAAATTCTCCTGCAAGCGGAGGATTATGCACAGCAGATTATTGAGACAGCAGAACGCCGAGCCGATCAGATATTGGATGAAATGGGCTTGATTCGGCAAGCAGAACGGGAAGCGCAAGCGATCCGGCAGGCGGTGCAGCAGGAGTGCGACGCCATCCAAGAACAAACGATCGCAGAACTAGAACGGATGCGCCTACAAGCACAACAAGAGCTAGAGCAGATGCGATCGCTTGCTATCCAAGAATGCGAGGACATTCAAAACGGAGCGGATGACTACGCCGACCAAGTTCTCACGAATATCGAGCAGCAGCTCAACGATATGCTCAAGGTCATCCGCAACGGTCGGCAACAGTTACAAAATGACGCTCCGCCTCCACCGCCGTCGCGAACCCCTACAGTTAGAGAAGTAGAGGGAGAAAGAGGTAGAGGCGCAGATAAGAAGAAGTAGGTGTTGGGTGGGTGGTGCCCATCCACGATACTTTTGTGCTTTAGCTCTCAAACCTTCCTATTAGATTTGTGTAATTATCCATAATAAAAGAACCCCACCCCCAGCCCCTCCCCGCAAGCGGAGAGGGGAGCCGGAGCCGGAGCCGGAGCCGCAGGTGAGGGCGGGGAGGGGTTCCGCTTAATTGCGGTTTATCCTTACTAGAGGTAGCCCAGTTCTTCCAGCTTTCTCAAAACTTTTTCTGTGCTTTCCTCTATCGTTTCTTGGTCTGTGTGGCATTCGATTTGAGGATGCAGGGGCGATTCATAGGGGTCATCAATCCCAGTGAAGTTTTTGATTTCCCCAGACCGCGCTTTCTTATACAACCCCTTCACATCTCGCTGTTCGCAAACCGCTAACGGTGCATTCACATAAACCTCGACAAAATCTCCAATACGCGATCGCACTTCTTCTCGAATTTCCCGATAAGGCGAAATTGCCGAAATCAGTACGACCACACCGTTCCGAGTCAGGAGGTGAGCCACAAAACCAATGCGCCGGATATTCTCATCCCGGTCTTCTTTACTAAACCCCAAACCTTTGGTCAGATTTTGGCGCACCACGTCTCCGTCGAGGATTTCCACCTTGTATCCACGTTTCTGCAATTCTTGCGCCACTTCCTGGCTAATGGTGGTTTTTCCCGCACCGCTTAAACCTGTAAACCACACGGTGACACCACGATGCTCTCGATCCATTGTTCTTCGCTAAAACTGACGGTATTCTCATCCGACTTTAAGCGATCTGCGGAAAATGGGAAAGCAGGAGCATCATCGTTACATCTTTTAAACTAAATGAAGAAAGAGAGGACTTCCAGTCATGGCATTTGATTACGATTTGTTTGTCATTGGGGCGGGTTCGGGAGGATTGGCGGCTTCCAAACGTGCGGCTAGCTACGGAGCAAAGGTAGCGATCGCAGAAGGCGATTTAGTGGGTGGTACCTGCGTCATTCGGGGCTGTATTCCCAAAAAATTGATGGTTTACGCCTCCAAATTTTCCCATTTGTTTGAGGATGCCGCAGGCTATGGCTGGACTGTGGGCGAGAGAAGTTTAAACTGGGAACATCTGATAACGACTGTCGATAAGGAAGTCCACCGTCTCAGCCAGTTGCATATTGGGTTTTTGGAAAAAGCTGGGGTGGAGTTAATCAAGAGCCGCGCCACTTTATTAGATCCGCATACGGTGGAAGTGGATGGGCGCAAAGTCACGGCTGACAAGATTTTAATCGCCGTCGGTGGGGAAGCCATCAAGCCGAATTTACCAGGGATGGAACACACCATCACTTCCCGCGAGATATTTCTCCTCAAGGAACAGCCGAAGCACATTGTCATTATTGGCGCTGGCTATATTGCCGTGGAATTCGCCTGTATCATGCACGGACTGGGATCGAAAGTCAGTTTGTTGCTTCGAGGCGATCGCATTCTCAAAGGTTTTGATGACGATATTCGTACTAGCATTCAAGATGCCATGTCCCATCACGGCATCAACATTATCACCAATGTTACCGGGAAAGGCATTGAGCAAACCCCAGAGGGTCTAAAGGTCGCCTTTACCGAAAAAGGCAAAGACGCGGATACAACCCTCACCGCAGACCAAGTTCTAGTCGCCATTGGTCGCGCACCTTTGTTAGGAAAACTTGGTTTGGAGAATGCGGGCGTTAAGGTTGTTAATTGTGAAGACGAAGATTTACCCAGGTTGCACGGGTACAGCGTCAACTGTGCCATCGAAGTCGATGAGTACAGCCGCACCAACCAGCCGAATATTTTCGCTGTAGGCGATTGCACCAACCGGATCAATTTAACGCCTGTCGCCATTGGCGAAGGTCGCGCTTTTGCCGATACTGAGTTTGGCAATAACCGCCGGGTGTTTAATCACGAAAATGTTGCTTCCGCCGTATTCACTCAGCCAGAAGCCGCTACGGTGGGAATCAGCGAAGCCGATGCGCGGAAAAAGTTGGGCGATGACAACGTGCAAATTTATCGCGCCCGATTCCGTCCTCTGTTCCACAGTCTCACCGGCGCGGATGAGAAAGTCATGGTCAAGTTAGTCATTGACAAAAATACTGATCGCGTGCTGGGCGCTCACATGGTAGGCGAGTATTCAGCTGAGGTGATTCAAGGAATCGCGATCGCAGTCAATATGGGAGCCACCAAAAAAGACTTCGACGCCACCGTTGGCATTCATCCTTCCACCGCCGAAGAGTTCGTCACTCTGCGATAAATTACGGCTAGGGGCAATATTATCAATTGCCCCTACAAATGTCTGCATTTGACTTGTTGAGATGAGCGATATTTTCTCTTATCTAACCTACCGCCTCAATCATACTGCCAAATCTTGATAGTTTTGTCATTGCTACCACTGACAATTGTTTTACCATCAGGACTAAAGACAACTGACCCAATACTTTCTAAATGTCCCGAAAGTGTATGAATCAATTCTCTTGTCCCCAGATGCCATAATTTAATTGTTTTGTCGTTACCGACACTAGCAAGAATTTGCCCATCAGGACTGAAGGCAATACTGCGAACAATGCTTATGCTTGTATGGTCAGAGAATGTGTGGAGTAGGCTGCCACTGGGAAAACTCCAAATTTTGATGGTGGTGTCCGCACTGCCACTAGCCAAAGTCTTGCCATCAGGACTTATGGCGACTGACCAAACATAATTTAAATGTTCAGTAAGGGTTCGGATTGCTTTTCCAGTGCTTAAATCCCATATTTTGATAGTTTTGTCGCTACTTCCACTAATTAAGTTTTGTCCATTGGCACTAAATATAATAGAAGAAACACGCTCTTCATGACCCGTAAGAGTACAAATTTCCTTACCAGTGTTAAAATCCCATACTTTGATAGTTTTGTCCTTACTGCCGCTAGCGACAATTTTCCCATTGGGGCTAAAAGCAATAGAATGAAGCTCGTCTGAATGTCCAGTAAATGTTACCCCTGTACGTGAATACCACAGTTTAATCGTATTATCGGCACTACCACTAGCGAGAGTTTGCCCATCAGGGCTAAAAGCAAGTGAAGAAACACTACCTGAATGGCCGGTGAAGGTGCAAATAGAATCTCCAGTAGTCAAATCCCAAATTTTGATGGTGTTGTCTGCACTGCCACTAGCAATTTGACCATCAGCGCTAATAGCGACAGCATAAACATGATTTGAATGCCCAGAGAGAGTATCTACACATTGCCAGGGCTTAGTTTTGCTAGTTTCCCAATCTGCCAGCAATTTTAAGTCAGTATTATAGGCTTTTTGATACTGTTGCTGAGTCAGCTTAAGCTTATCAGTAATTGTTTTTGACCAGGCGTTCGGAATCTCTGAGTCTAAATTAAATAGCTGAGGTTCATAATTTGGGTCGATGTTGAGGTAGTACCAATCTGCTAAAAATGTTGCTAATAGCTTGTGAAGGGTGACAATTGTCTGCCGAATGATGCGAAGACTTTGAATCTCATCATTTCCGGCTTCCTGTAGTTGCTTTTTTGCATCTTCCCAGTTCCAAGGCTCAAACGACAAGGAAACTGTGTCTTGCAGTCCCCAGAACCGAACATTAAAGTAAACTTCATGATCGGTAATGTCGCTGTAAATAATTGCCGTTGGGACAGCAGCCAAAATGGTTTCCAACTGTTTGACTTCTGCATCAAAAATAGAACGTTCAAAATACTTACCATAAAACTCAACAGGGCAGAATTCGTCCTCTAGGGAATAATGACGTTCCAGAAATCCTTTTAATTGATTGCGAACCTCTTTTTTGAGGCTGTCGCGGAATGATAGCGGAAAATCATCGCTGATATCTGGTGGTGGAACCAACATCAGTAATCGAGGTTTCTTTTGCTCGTCCCCAAAAATTCGTTCTACTTCATCACGACTCAAAACTCCAGGCCATTTTTGCTGATCGAAAATAGCTTGAATTTCCTTTTGCTTGAGTTCAATTTCTTTTGCAGTCTTCTCCCGCATCAGTTCTAGATACAAAGAACTCATCTGACGCTTGTCTGCCAATTCCTCTGCCTTAAGTTGCAGTTCTCGTTCTCTAAGCTTAAGAGTACGTTCATCTCGTTCAGCGCTTGCCGATTCAATCTGAAGGTCTGCTTTCAAGCGGAGGTCTTGAAGTTCTAGTAACTTCTGCTCTCTTACCTCTCTGCGCCGATAGTAGTCAATTTCTGCCTGACGCGATCGCTGATCTAATCTAACTTCCTGAACTTTAGTAGGAAGGGTAGATGTCTCATCGACAACATTTTTAAAAAATGTTGAAGCAATTCTACCAGCAGCGCTAGCAACAAACCCGACGACAGCACCAACAATATTGAATGGCATAAAATTTAAATCTGAGAAAATTTCTAGTTATCGTTAAATCCGGCTTATTTAGCTTGATTTGCTCAAGTGTAGCCCAGCCCTAGGTGGGAGTCACTGGTTGAGAAGATTGTGGGATAGATGCGCTGCTTGCCGTTGAACCTTTTCCCCAAATGCCCAGTCTAAAGCATTAGAAATCCAACAGTGGTAAGAGAGAGCCAATCGGTGTCAGCTGTACCAATCAATGCGCTAATGGGCGATCAACCCAAAGAAAAACCCGATCTCGATACCGATGCTTACCTGGTAAAGCGGTGTCAAGAAGGCAACAAGCAGAGCTTTCGGCAACTCTACCAGCGCCATCAGCAGCGCGTCAGATCGACTCTTTACCAACTCTGCGGTACCTCATGCTTAGATGATTTGGTGCAAGAAGTATTCTTACGCGCTTGGAAGGGATTACCAAAATTGCGGGAAACCGCCCATTTTTCGACTTGGCTTTATCGCATTAGCTGGAATGTCGCTTCCGATCGGCGGCGGCAATTTGCTGTAGAAACCCGAAATTTTGCGTCTTTACAGCAAAGCGCTACCAATGCCTTCCCAAGTCAGCAAGCATCTCCCGATCTGATGCATCTACATTATGAAGATTTAGTGCAGCGCGGACTGCAACAGCTAAGTTTCGAGCATCGCGCTGTACTGGTTCTGCACGACTTAGAGGACGTTCCGCAAAAAGAGATTGCAAATATCTTGTCGATTCCAGTTGGCACAGTAAAATCGCGGCTCTTTCATGCTAGAACCTCCATGAGGCAATTTCTCCAGAAGCAAGGAGTCCACCTATGACTCAGTTCCCCGATGATGACAAACCCCTGGTAGAGTTTCTGCGCCAACACCGGGGTCATGTTCCCCCATCTGCACCCGATTTAGAGAGCCAGATTATGCAAGCCGTAGCCTCTGCGCCGCCACAGCCGCAATGGCGACAGAGGTGGATTTTACCCTCTGCCCTTGTTGCTAGTCTGCTAGTTACCTGGGCAGGATATCGCGTGCTAGTGCCTAACACTGCATCGACTGCATCCACAAACACCGCCGAACTGGAAGCATTTCTGGCGACGAACTGGGATAGTGTTGTCGCGGGTGAAACGCCCGCGTCGTCGAGCAGCCAAGATGCAGAAGCTGATTGGTTGCTCTCAGAAAATTAGCTTTTTTAGGGAATCGGTAATGGTCAGTTATCTTTAATCAGCTCATTGCGACTACCTCATCAAGAATGGCTAATTGCGTCTTAACGAATTACTAATTACTAATTACTACTAACGACGGAGATTGTTTTCATGTCCCTAAATCGTATTTCTCTGTTAGCGGTTCTCATACTATCTATAGGGAGTGCGGTTGCTCTTGCCGATCCGAATCCCCAATCTTCTCAAACAATTGCCCAAAATTCGCCGGGTGCCCGTCCTCAAAGAGGCAACAAGGATGGACTCCTTCAGCAACTCAATCTTACCCCACAGCAAATGCAGCAAATGCAGGCGATTCGGCAGAAGTATAGAACCCAGATAGCGCCGCGCCAGCAAACTCTACGTCAAGCTCGGCAAGAGCTAGCGACACTGATGAATAGTACAGCTTCCGCCAGCCAAATTCGCTCTAAAAATCAGCAAGTTGAAGAGTTGCAGCAGCAGCTACAAAAGTTGCGGTTTGAAAGTATGTTAGAAATGCGAGAAGTTATGACTCCAGAGCAACGCGCCAAGTTTGTCCAACTGATGCAACAGCGACGACAACAAAAGGGGCAACGGGCGGGGAAAAATAGAGGACAAGGATTTCCAGGTTCGCTGGAGCGAAATTTTTAGCGGTTGATACGCCGGAAACTACTGCCCAATTGAATGCTTGATTATCTTTATCTGCATGGATTTGCCTCTAGTCCCCAGTCAACGAAGGCGATCTATCTGCGCGATCGCTTATCTTCCCTGAAAATCCCCGATCTCAACCAAGGCGATTTTTCCCATCTGACAATAACTCGGCAAATAAAGCAAGTCGCCGCTGAATTTCCCCCAAACTCAATGCCTGTTACTGTCATTGGCTCCAGCTTGGGGGGTTTAACAGCGGCTTGGGTGGGAGAAAAATACCCGCAGGTTCAGCGGTTAGTGTTGCTAGCTCCCGCTTTTGAGTTTCTGACTCACTGGTTGCTCCGACTGGGGGAAGAACAGCTGCAACAGTGGCAGACAGAGCAATATTTGCCGGTATATCACTATGGCGAGAAGCGATCGCTTCCTCTGCATTACCAGTTCGTCACCGACGCCGCCCAATATCAAGACGAACAGCTACAGCGCCCCATTCCTACTCTGCTTCTGCATGGGCGTCACGATGAAGTGATTCCGATTGCTGCTAGCCGCAACTACGCCGCCTCACGCCCTTGGGTTAAATTCATCGAACTAGAGGACGATCACAGTTTAGGAAACGTCTTACCTGAAATTTGGGAATTGATCGAAGCGTTCTGCTATTAATACCTGTTTGTTTCGCCGCCCCTTTAGGCGTTCCGCTGCCATATAAAAAACTAAAACCCGCCTAAGATACCGGCGGGTTCGTGAACGAGCTATAAATGGTCAGGTTACTCAAACGAAAGAGGAAAAATTCTAGGAAAGTTGACGAAACCAAAAACTAACTCTACTAGGGTGGACTTAATTCGCAACAAACCTTTTCTAACTATCTTGCATTCCCTACGCCGATTCAGGCAATGATCTAGATCCGCAACTTAACAGTTCAAATCAAAAAGAAGCGAATGAACTTCAGCGCGATCGCTACATTTATTAGAGAAATACAACCGAGATTCGGTGTTGCGTTGGATAAGAGCGGGAGACACAGGCTCGAATCCGAAAACTTGGTGTCGAAGGTTCTTACTTCGTTGTGCCTATATTTAAATTAGCACTTGATTCTCCAACCTCACTCGTTCGTTAAATTAAATTCATATCCCTTTATGTGTCGAAATCTTTAAAAATGCTAGTTCAAAAATGAAAGATTTGCGATACACCGATAACAAAGCCCCCTCCAATATTAGGAGGGGGCTAGATTGCAAAGTTTTAGTCGTTATTGACCTGTACTGCTTGACCCACCAGTTGTCGAACTGCTTCCCGGTGTGGTGCCGGTGGTTCCGTTGGTGGTCGAACTGCTTCCCGGTGTGGTGCCGGTGGTTCCACCAGTTGTCGAACTGCTTCCCGGTGTAGTGCCGGTGGTTCCGTTGGTGGTAGCACCGCTATTCGGTGTGGTGCCGGTGGTTCCATTGGTGGTCGAACTGCTCCCCGATGTGGTGCCGGTGGTTCCATTGGTGGTAGCACCGCTATTCGGTGTGGTGCCAGTTGGATTTTGGGTGCCTGTGGTGGTGCCAGAAGTATTCGTTCGAGTTGAGTTCTGACGCACTGAAGGCGCGGTTAGAGTTGTACTAGGACTTGATTGAGTAGTCCCAGAAGTATTCGTTCGAGTTGAGTTCGACGGTTGAGAAGGCGTTACGTTAATATTTGTCTGATTTCGAGTCGGTTGTTGCCCGGAACTCGGAGGAACTGTAATGTTTACATTTGGCGCTCTTTGAGCAGGCGGTGCGTTTTGTGTCTGAGGAACCTGAATCACCGTAGGAGCCTTCTCAACTGTGGTTCTTTCGATAATTCTCTCTTGTGTAGGCTGTTGAGAAGCGCCCGATGAAGACGTATCTGGTGCAGTTGAGTTCGGTGCAACAGAAGCTGAAGGTGAAGGGGAAGGTACGGGAACCACCACAGGCGCAGGCGCAGTGTACTCTTCTACCTGCTGATTTCGTTGGTTGAGGAAGTAGAGGGCACCGAGGGTCAACCCTAGCAGAGAGGTGAGGGCAATCCCTATCAACAAGCCTCTGGCGGCATTATTATTATCGCGGATTTCTTGTCCTTCCTCGTTGACGCGGCGCTCGGAAACGCGACCGTGGACATAACCATCTCGATAGGAGGTCACTTTGCCTGGGTCTACAGTGCCATTCCCGTGAACCGTGTTAGTTGGGCCAACCGGATTATGGGGAGAAACCGGCTGATTTGGGTTCTGGGGAACTTCACGGTTATCGTTGTTGCGATTTTGTAGGTTAGACATGAGTATTACTACAACTCCTGAATGGTTTAAAGGCAGAAAAGGATGTTTAAAACTGTTTATGGTCAGTAGATTTGAGCAACGCTGTCTCAACCAAGCCTAGCTAGCAAGGTTAGGAGCCTACCTCGCGCAGAGTTAGAAACATTGTTTTCAATGTCCCCTGTCCTGCTTGTTATTGAGGTGCTGGAACGAGTTCCTGAATTTCCTGAATATTTATCTACAGTTCTTTCAAAGATGGTTGTCTTTTTCTCGATGCTTTGAGAGGGACTGTCATTGGGAACAGGCACAGAGGGTAGAGAAGATTCATTTCGCTGAGCAACGAAGAACAGAGTTCCAACGAGGAAACTTACAATCGATGTGAAAGCAAGATTCATCAGCAAATTAGTCAAGGCATTGGTATTCTCATCAACGAGATAGCTCTGTTCCTGAAAACGACGTTCAGAATTGCGACCTTTAAGGTACTCATTCTGGTAGGAAACCCGTTCAGAATTGCCTCTACCCTGATAGACCGATTTAGGCCTTTGATTGTTATCGGTTTTAGGGTGGTTGTACATGAGTGTTGATCGAACTCTTTGTGTCAATCAGGAAACCGAGAAGACCCTGATTTTTTTTAGATTGATTGGCAACTACAAGCTAAGGAAGTTAATACTCAGCTGTCTTGTCCTTATAAGCAATACGATATCCGTTAGTCTTGCCTGAATCTCTCTATCTGAGAATGGATTGTCTCCTCCATCCAAGGATTGAGATCGAAAAATCGAAAGGAAGAAGTCCGTGAAAACAGCACGCAGTTGTTCAAAAAAGCTTAAAAAAACCGTTTTCATCAAGAAAACGGATTTGTGTCATTTTATTTTTTTATAATTGCTATTTAATTAACGCAGCAAAACGTTCCAAGTCGCTGGACCCACTACACCGTCGGCGTCTAGCTTAAATCTTTGTTGAGCAGCTTTTACCGCAGTTTGAGTCGTTGCATCAAAGACACCATTCACCGTTCCTTTGAAAAAGCCAAGGGTTCGCAGGCGCTGTTGCAAACTGGTAACGGCTGGGCCTTGCGTTCCCAGCCTCAGAACTGGAAAATCGAGCTGTCTGGGCTGCTGCGGGTTCGTCCGTGTCTGAGAGCTAGGAGCAGCGGTTGTGGAACGGTTAGCGGTGGTTCTGGCAGCGATTGCCGGACGGTTGGGGGTTCTGGCAGTCGTTGCCGGACTGTTGGAGGCTGGAACATTCACACTGGGACGGGAAGTTGCCGCGGGTCTGGGATTGGCAGCGGTGTTTGTCGTAGTTGGGACGGGAAAAGATGCTGCCCCGGTGGTAGAAATTGTTGAAGCTGAAGGAGACGGGATAACTAGTGGCGTCGCGGCTGCTGTAGATTCCGATGGTGGGGCGACTGGAAATAAACGCTTCCAGGTTTCTGCACCCACGATTCCATCCGGTGCTAAACCAGCGGCTTGCTGAAAACGGGAAACTGCGATCGCGGTATTTTCCCCGTACACGCCATTTACGTCGCCATTATAGTAACCCAATAGTTTAAGAGCTGCCTGGAGTTCCGCTACTTCAGTCCCTTGGCTACCAGGTCGTAACGTTTGCCGAGTAACGGTTGCGGATGGAAATGTTTGCGCGATTTCTTTGGCATCACTGGGGATCGCCATAAAAGGTAAAAGTAAAAAGGCAAAAGGCAAAAGAATGTTTTTTTTCATTTTTACTTTTTCCTCTTGAGTTTACAAAAAGGCAAAAGGATGTTTTTTTCATCGCTTTTTCCTCTTGACTTTACAACGCGATTGGAAAAAGCGAAAAGGTTCAAGAAAAAATCTTTCATTTTTACTTTGTCTTTTTACTTTTTTCCTTTTTTAATTTTTAATGTCTAATTTTTCGGCTGGGCCAACGAGAGAGACATAAGGTTCGGTGAAATACCGGGAAGCCACTTTTTGGATGAACTCTGGAGTGACGCTGGTAACTTTTTCTTGAAACTCGGTATCAAACTCAATTCCCAGACCCAAAATTTCGTACCAGCCGAAAACTTGAGCCAGCTGAGCATTAGTTTGTTTGCCGAGAGCGTATTGACCAAGCAGCTTGTTTTTGGCAGCTTGTAGCTCCCGATCGCTCAGTTGAGTGGTGCAAAGGCGTTCCACTTCAGTTCGCAAGCCTTCATAGGCGATCGCGGTGTTTTCCGGTGCCGTGCCCATATATACCACAAACTGAGAGGTTTCTAGCCGAGTCGGATAAAAAGCTGAGACATCGTAAGCCAATCCCCGCTTCTCGCGCAGTTCCACAAACAAGCGGCTAGAAAGACCGTTGCCCAAGTAAGTATTGAGCAGTTTCAGGCAGGCGTAGTCGGTTTCTTGCACGGATGGCGCGACGTAGCCCAGCATCACGATGGATTGCTGCGTATCTTGTGGGGTAGCGCAAGAAATGGGTTCAGGGGTGATTTGGGGCAGACTGAGGGTAGGTAGAGGGGTGGTTCCACTCTGCCAATCTCCAAACACTTGATTAACCAAATCAGTGGCGTCTTGAGGAGTCAGGCGACCGGCAATACTGATAACTAGGTTATCGGGACGGAAATACGTCTGATGGTAGTGCTGGAGGTCGGCGCGGCTTAAACCAGAGACAGTGGCTTCGGTTCCCAGGCTGGAGAATCCGTAGGGATGATTCTGGTACATGGCTTGCCGCAGCTGGTCGAAGGCGATGGTGAACGGCTGTTCCTGCTGGGAGCGAATATCCTGCAAAGCGAGACGCCGTTCCAGTTCCACCTCGGCTTCTGGAAAGCTAGGCGATCGCAATAATTCCCCTGCCAGTTGCAACATCTCCGGAAAATCTGCGGATACTGTTTTGAGACTCAGCAAGAAATAATCCGCAGCCGCATCAGCACCGAGACTGGCTCCCACTGACTCTACTTGCTCGGCAATTTCTAGGGAAGAAAGGCGATCGGTTCCTTTGGTGAGTACCGTGGATAGCAGGTGAGAAAGTCCAGCTTTTTCTCGTGGCTCCCACCGACCTCCAACCCGTGCAAAAATTCGACCAGCAATAATATCAGCCGCTGGATTTTCCACCGTAATTAATACGATGCCGTTGTCCAAAACACTGCGGTGGATAGTTGGGTTGGCGAGCGATCGCGTCACACTTTGAGTCATTCGTTGTAGAGTCCTTAGTCATTGATCGTCGGCGATGAGTCATCGATCGTGAGTGGTAGGAACAACTTACGACTCACTAATTGACGAATGACTCATCACTCCTCTCCTCAAGCTAACAAGGTTTGAGGATTGTGACCGCATAGCGGTACGGGGAGAGATACTGCTGCGCCAGCTGCTGAAGTTCTGTGTTCTCAAAAGACTGTATTTTTTCGGGGTAAGTCGTGGCGACTTCAGCCGCTGCAATGGTGTTGTAATACCCATACAAACCCGCTAGTTGGCTAGGTGCTTCTGTAGAAAAAGCATAGTCATTCGACAGCAGGCGTTTACAGCGAGAAAGTTCTCCCTCTGAAACGGGAGCGTTTTGCAACTCGGAAATCGCATCGCCAATGATTGCCTCTACTCGATCGAGATTCTCTGGAGCGAGGCAGGCACTAATTGTAAACAAACTGGAATCCCGTTGTAGGGAGAAACTACTACTAATGTTCTGGACTAATTGCTGCTGTTCTCGCAAGTTCCTGATCAGTCGGGAAGACCGCCCTTCTGCCAACAGTACCGAGATCAAGTCTAAGCCGTAGGCATTTCGCAACTGCTCTACACCCGGCCCCACCCATGCCATCATCAGACGAGCTTGTTCTAGCCTAGGTAAGTGGATTTCCTGACGCCGAATTTCTATCATTGGAGGTTCGGCTTCGGCTTCAGCCAGGGGACAATACAGGGGCGGGGCGAAGTGCTGGAACGAGCGATTTACCAGTTCTAGTGCAGGTTCTTTCTCAACTCCCCCAACAATGACGACGGTCATGTTTTCCGGCTGGTAGTGGGAGCGATGGAAGCGACGCATCTCTAAGGGCGATCGCTCCATCAGATGGGCTTCTGTTCCTAAGATGGGACGCCCGTAAGGATGGCGTTGGTAAATACTTTCTGTCAGTGCTTGGAATCCAATAAAATCAGGATCGTCATAACTCTGGCGGATTTCCTCCAAAACTACATCGCGTTCCCGAATAAATTCTTCTTCTGGGATCGCCGCGTTTAAGAGAATGTCTGCCAGAGCAGGCAAGGTATTTTCTAAATACTGAGCGGCTGTAACAATAAAGAAATGGGCGTAGTCGTGGCTGGTCGCCGCGTTCGTCATGCCGCCGGTATTTTCAATCACTTGGTCAAATACACCGGGCGGCAGTCGGTCGGTACCTTTGAAAATCATGTGTTCCAGAAAGTGAGCCATTCCCGACCACTCTTCTGTCTCAGCGATCGCTCCCGCCCGCACCCAAACATCTACCACAACCACTGGTGTCGCTGGGATGTGTTGATAAATCACTGTTAAGCCGTTGTCCAGCTTGAATACCTCAGCTGGAAATTTTGAAGTAGTATTTAAGAGTTGCAACAAACTTTTTATTTTCTAACTGTAGTTAGATACGAATTCAATTATCCTAGCGCCTAACGCTAAATAATTATCATTTGTCGATCCAAAGTTGGCAGCTTTGCATCCATTATTTAAGAAATACAATCAAAATTTAAAACTTTCAGCCAAGTAAGATACAAAAATCCCCTTATCTCTTGGACAAGGGGATTTTAATTCTATGAGGTTCACCGCAACGCCGTTTTACCTCAGTTTATGACCTGGATAAACCAGGTGGGCACCTAATGTCTGACTTAAAGTTTCCGGGTACTTGCCCGGTCTACTGCTGTCAAAGCTTTTTGGTTCCCGTTAGAACAAGGCAAGATCAAAAAACGTTATTGGCAGTCACCAACGCCGCAGCCTAACCTAAAAATTATTATAGCAAAGGAGCTAGGCCGTGGGGGAGTAGAAGAATCTCATTTAGTTCCCCCCTCCTGTGTTCACTCCTAACCCCTACCTCCCAACCTCTAACTCCTAACTCCTAACTCCTCAGCCCTCAGTCCTCAGTCCTCAGTGCTAACTCCTAACTCTTCAGCCCTCAGTCCTCAGTCTTCAGTCCTCAGTCCTCTTCCCTCATTCCTCTGAATACCAGATAGATTCAATGGTTTGAGCGATTGCTTCTGCCTCAGAACGGTCGGCTGTTTCTAGCAAAACGGTGACGTGACCGAGTTTTCGACCGGGACGAGATTCGGTTTTGCCGTACCAGTGGACGTGAGTGTGAGACAACTGAGCTAGCTGTTGCCGTTTGGCAAGATAATCGCTCTGAGAATGCTCGTAACCGAGTAAATTCACCATGACAGCACCCGCACTTTTGAGATCGGGATTGCCTAAAGGGAGACCGCTGACGGCTCTAAGTTGCTGTTCAAATTGGGACGTTTCGCAGGCATCAAGGGTAAAGTGTCCGGAGTTGTGAGTGCGGGGAGCAATTTCATTCACCAACACTTTCCCCGATGCGGTTAAAAATAGCTCAATGCCAAAGACGCCAACCGCTTGCAGGCTATCGAGAAGCTTATGTGCGATCGCTTTTACCTCTTGTTCCACCGTTGGCGTAATTGCCGCTGGCACCAAAACGCGCCGACACACTTGATCGACCTGCTGTGTTTCTACGACTGGGTAAGTCACCACCTCACCTGCGGCTGAACGAGCGGCAATAATCGCTAATTCTCGCTCAAAAGGCACAAATTCTTCTAACAACACTGGCGCATATTTCAGTCGCTGCCAAGTTGACTCTAAGGCGTGACTATCTTTAATAATGAAGGTGCCTTGACCATCGTAGCCGCCGCGTCGGGCTTTTAGAACGACGGGAAAATCCAGGTCTTTGAGGTTCAAGGGGTGAGTGAAGGATTTGGGAAGATTTACTTCATGATTCCCAACTTCTCCCTCAAGCGTCATAAAACTGGGAGTTGGCAAGCCGATATCTTCTAAATAGCAGCGCTGATCGTATTTATCTAACAGCGGCGCTAATACTTCCAGCCTAGGGCGAAAGCAGACGCCTTTCTGGACAAGAGAATCTAAAGCGTTCAGGTTAATAAATTCGTTTTCAAAAGTAATGACATCGCAGCGAGATGCTAACTCGGCTGTAGCGGCAGCATCATCAATGGGGGCAAAAATGGTGGAAGATGCGATCGCAACTGCTGGATCGCTTTGATTGGGCGTCTGTACCACCAATTCAATCCCTAACGCCTCCGCTGCGCCTGCCATCATCCAGGCTAGCTGTCCGCCCCCAATTACTCCTACACGCTTCATCGACACCCCAAAGACTCACGAGTTGCGATACCAGTTTTAGAATTTACACCAGATGCTTTAATACAGAGTTCTTTTATTTGCGCCCCATCTAAAATTGCATCGGTGAAGTCCGCACCAGCGATATTTACACCGTCAAATATAGTACGCAATAGGATACTTTCTACCAAAACGGCATCGCTTAAATCTGCGCCGTTGAGTTTTACCTGATCGACCATTGCATTGGTTAAATCTGCGCCGTGTAAATTGGCATTCGTCATCACCGATGCACTAAAAATCGCCCCTTTTAAGTCCGCACCCTCAAAGTTAGCGAGTTCCATGTTGGCGTTGGAAAACTCAGCCACTTGCAAAATTTGACCGGAGAAATCCTTGGCTTTCAGTTCGGCATTGCTATAGGACAAGGGAGGCGGGTAGTATCCTGCTTGGGCTGGGAATGCCCAGATGAAAAGAACGATTGTTAGTAGGAACGCAGCGAGTTGCCGAAAGGTCATAGAAAAGCGCTTCAAAACACGCTATAGAGTTGGCTATCTTTCAAGTTAGTGTATTCTGAAATCCTTCAGGATGTGAACCAGACCCTTAAAATTGTGAGTAAGCGAGGTTTAAGGAAAGCTTATGCCATACTTTTTAGTGACTTGGCTACTTACAGCGATCGCGCTAATGATTACTGCATACATTGTCCCCGGCTTTACAGTCACAAATTTTCTGGCTGCGCTGGTTGCTGCGATTGTTTTGGGCTTAGTGAATGCAATTGTCAAACCCCTTTTGGTAATTTTGACATTGCCGCTGACGCTCGTGACCCTAGGGTTGTTTCTGTTTGTGATTAACGCCATCACAATTTTGATTGCTGGGGCGATTACTCCCGGTTTTAGTATCGCTGGTTTCGGGCAGGCTTTGATAGGTTCAATTGTTCTGAGTCTAGTGGCTAGTGGGCTAAACTTTTTGTTCAACAGAGAAGCCGAATAAATTAACGGATTTTGGCGTCAAAACCGGCGTCAAAACCCAAGTAGCCGCGGGGGGTAATCATCCAATCAGCGTGAGTGCGAGTGCTGCTATTGCCAATGAGTACCGTTGTCAGCATATCAATCGGAGTATCGAGTAATTTCTCAAGTGTAATCAGAGTAATTTGTTCGTCTTCTCGATAAGCTGATTTCACGATCGCTACCGGCGTGTGGCGATCGCGATATTGCAGAAAGATAGTTTGGGCGATCGCGATTTGTTGGGTGCGAGTTTGCGATCGCGGATTATAAAGTGCGGTCACAAAATCTGCTTGGGCGGCGGCTGTCAGGCGCTTTTCAATCACCTCCCAGGGGGTCAGCAAGTCGCTCAAACTAATCGCACAGAAGTCGTGCATCAAAGGCGCACCCACTCGCGAGGCAGCAGCTTGTAGGGCGGTAATTCCCGGAAACACCTGCACTCCTGGCGTTTTGCCATCCCAGCCTTTGACTTGGAGTTCTTCCATGACTAACCCAGCCATGCCGTAGATGCCGCAATCTCCAGAAGAAACAACTGCTACAGTTAATCCCCAATTCGCTAATTCTATTGCTCGTTCTGCCCGTTGACGTTCTTGGGTAATCGGTAACGCTTCTACAATCTGTCCGGGACGCAGCAAAGGAGAAATCAGATCGATATACAGAGAGTAACCAATGATGGCGTCAGCGCCGGATACAGCAGTTTGAGCCGCTGGAGTCATTTGGTCTAATTTTCCCGGTCCCGTACCAACCAGCAATAAACAGCCCGTGCGACCCGTATATTCTTGTTCGGATTGAGCGATCGCGACCGTTACCGCCCCTGGTTGCCCTTCTAATTTGAAAACTTGTTTTACCACTTTCAGCGGAGCAATGCCTTCTGCCCCTACAGAAGCCGCATGAATCGCTGCTGCTTCAGCAACACTAGGCGTTCCGACTTCTGCTTCCACAACCGCTGAGGGCGTGGGGACACTAACAGAACGCAGAATATCAGCCGGGAAAGTTCGCAAAGGCAAATGGCGATCGCGGCATAATTCCACTAACCCAACTTCATCGGCTTTAATATCGATGGTGGCAATCCCTGCGATCGCTTCTTGGGCTAGGTGATTTTTCTCAAACACCTGCCCAATCGCTGTTTCTATCAACGCTTTCGAGGTTCCTCGTTCGCAGCCGATTCCCACCCACAAGACTCTAGGATGCCACTGAACTTTCGGCAGCTTTGATTCTGAGGAGAATCGTCGCTGGGTGGGGCTAATCCAAATCCTAGCCTGGGATGCGTTTAGATTATCCGGTTCCTGGTTAGATTCAACCATCTCTGATTGACTGGCGAGATATTCTGGAAACCCAAAATCGAATGGATTATTTTCAGGAAGATGACCTTGCCATAAAGGAGAACCCGCTTCCTGAATGACTTGTACCCGTTCCCCTCTCGCCATCGCTGCACTCACGCCCGTCCAGTCTCCCTCGCCTCGGTTCCAGCCAAAGGGAACGCCCAGCATATCCACTGCGGGTAGTCCTAACCCAGCGGAGGCACCCGTCAAGACTGGTGTTGCCCCAATCGTAAGCGCGATCGCTTGTGCCAACCGATCCGCCCCTCCCTGATGACCGCTACATAGACTAATCACAAACTGGCTATTTTCATCCACCACGACCACGGCTGGATCGCTGGATTTATCTTGCAATAAGGGTGCAATCAAACGCACCACGGCTCCAGATGCCAAGCAGAAAACAAAGCCCCGATGTGTATTCCACAAGGTCGCTAGGTGGTCTTTGAGGGAACCGCGATAAACTTTGGCTGATGCGATCGCCCTTGTCTCTACAACATCGCTTAGAGACTCTGGAACCCAAAGAGTAGCACCCGTGGATTGACAAAGCGGCTGTAGTTTTTGGGCACCCGTGGGAGTAGTCGCGATCGCGGCTAATGGTTGAAAATCACCTAACAGTAATACCATCGATTGTCTTGAGTTGTTTTGTGACGATTATTTTGCGCGATCGCAAAGCGTATGTCCAAAGGGCTATGGCACTACTCGCTCTCCGGATTTTACTCTTCTTCGAGGGTTTCTGAGTCGTACTCTTCGTCTAGCTCCTCGACATCTTCACCGTATTCCTCTACAGCTTCTTCGTCTTCGCCGTATTCCTCGTCTTCGTATTCTTCGTCTTCGTCTTCGGCGACGGCTTCTATATCCTCTTCATCTTCGACGTATTCTTCGTCTTCCTCTACAGCTTCTTCATCTTCGTCGTATTCCTCGCCTTCAGATTCTTCGTCTTCGTCTTCGGCGACGGCTTCTATATCCTCTTCGTCTTCGACGTATTCTTCATCTTCGACGTATTCTTCGTCTTCGGCGACAGCTTCTATGTCTTCTTCGTCTTCGACGTATTCTTCATCTTCCTCTTCGACATATTCTTCGTCTTCGGCGACGGCTTCTTCGTACTCTTCCTCGTCACTGCCGATGTCACCGTCTGAAATATCGAGAGCATCGCCAATCAGCGGGATAATCTCATCCAAAAAGGAGGCGTCATCATCGCTCCAAACGCCTCGGCTATAGTCGAGGTCAGTGACGCTGCGAATCGTCCAGCAGTCATCGCAATATTCGGGATTGGTCATGTAGTCGTAGGGAATGTAACAGTATCCCTTGTCTCCCCAATTTGTGCCCCAAGAATTGCGAACCACAAACACCCGATCCTTGTCCGAGTAGCCGACGCACAACATCGCGTGACCGCCTTGAGACTCCTCTCGCTCCGGGTTAGGCATAGGAATCCCCTTATTTCCCTCCCTCATGAACGAATCGAAAAGCTGTAACCCAAAGGCAAACGGATAACCCTCGGCTAGACAATGCTTCATGGCGTACAAATCCACGTCAATTCGCTCAGCATCGTCGATCAAGAATTGGGTTGCTTCCTCATAAGCTTGGTCGTGGGGACGGTGAAACAACCGCTCTGGATGATAGGGCCAGGTTAACTCAGAACAAGCGCCCATCTTTCGCAACACCTGAATGCAATTGCGAAGTGTTGCCCCGGCGTCTTCATCGATTTCTCCGGCGAGCGATCGCGCATTGTAATAAATAAACAACCGGCTTACATCCCCGGCGGTACCGAGTTGGCGCATTGCCAGGTACTCGTAAGCTCCCGCCATCGCATTCCCCGTGCAACTTCCTACGTCCCCCTGATCTTCTACCGGAGTCAGGTAGTGACGCAAATCGACTCTTGGCGGCAGCTTTTCGGCTTGAAATCGATGCGCCGAGTATTTCTTATCGTTCGCATCCTTTGTGTCGGGTCGATAGCCGCCTAATTTCAACTTTTTGCCGGTCGAATGCTGGACGTAAGCAAGTTTGGGCGAATAGCGAAGATTCGACATAAAACAACCTCTTGGGTCAGCTATCGTTTTATCTGCTCATCTATCTAGGGATAGATTTATGCGCTCATTCTAACTGTCCGCCTGATGAGCGTCCAGGGATGGGAAGCGCCAGTGGATGCGATCGCTCGAAAGCCGAAATACACGCTACATTTCGCCCAAATAGTCGAAACCCGGCTTCTTCAAGAAGCCGGGTTTTCCTAAGAAAGGACTTTTTACGTTTTTTAGGCGAGAGGAGTCCTGCTTATCCCTTGTCCTAACCTTGACGCCAGGATGTTAAATCTTGGCGCTGAAATCAATCTGAGGTTGAATTTGACTAACCGAGTCAGCCGCAGGAAGCATAGATTCTAAGGGAGCAAGGTCTTGCGTCGCTACTGTGTTATGCACCGATGCTTGCAGCATTGGCGTGCGGATAATTGAATTATTCGCCAGGGTAAACAACGGGTTAGACAAAATCCCTGCCAAGGATGTCACCACTAACGACACCACTAAAGTCACTTGCAAAGGACGCATTCCCGATATATTCCAGCGAATTTCTGGATAATTCTTCACGGCGTCAGACATTTCTTGAGGTTCTTTTACCACCATCATCTTGACGACACGGATGTAGTAGTAAATCGAGACGACGCTCGTGAGCAACCCTAGTAAGACTAAGCCGTAAACACCCGCCTGCCAACCTGCCCAGAACAGGTAGATTTTTCCGAAGAAGCCAGCCAAGGGCGGAATCCCTCCCAAGGACAGCAGACAAATACTCAAGCACAAGGTCAGAAGCGGGTCT
Source organism: Coleofasciculus sp. FACHB-542 (assembly GCF_014695825.1). NCBI lineage: Bacteria > Bacillati > Cyanobacteriota > Cyanophyceae > Coleofasciculales > Coleofasciculaceae > Coleofasciculus > Coleofasciculus sp. FACHB-542. Next base: position 172,555 of record NZ_JACJPB010000042.1, read on the forward strand.
TTTTGATACAGCCCCGCGTATTCGCTAATTTGATCCGTACCCGTTCGCAGGGTGAACAGAATCACGCAGGCGAAGCCTCCCAAGTTCATGAACAGGTAAACCAGCATATAAAACACCATGCTGGCATAACCTTCTTCGGTGCCGGTAATCAAACCGATCATGACGAATCCAGCTTGGGCAATGGAAGAGTAAGCCAGCAGACGTTTCATGCTGGTTTGGGTAAGAGCAACGACGTTACCCAGTATCATGCTCAAGACTGCGAGGGCGGTGAAGACAAAATGCCACTCTTGAGTGACGAGGGGGAAAGCTGTCACCATTAGGCGGATGGCGAGGGCAAATCCAGCGGCTTTTGAACCGACGGAGAGGAAGGCTACAACAGGTGTTGGCGAACCTTCGTAAACGTCGGGTGTCCATTGGTGGAAGGGAACGGCGGCAATTTTGAAGCCAATCCCGGCGATCGCAAAGACTAATGCAATCAGCAGTCCCAAGGATAAGTCAGCGTTCGCGCTGGCAATGCCAGTGGCGATCGCGCTCAACTTCGTTTCTCCTCCCGATAGTCCGTACAGCAGCGAGACACCGTAGAGGAAAATTGCTGTACTCGAAGCGCCAATCAGCAGGTATTTTAACGCTGCTTCATTGGAACGGGGGTCGCGCTTCATGTATCCCGTCATCAGGTAGGACGAGATACTGAGGGTTTCTAAGGCGACAAAAATCGTCACCAACTCATCTGCACCACACAGAATCATTCCCCCAATGGTGGCGCTGAGCATAATCCCAATAAATTCTGCCAGGGAGGTGCCGCTTTGCTCTACGTAGCGGATCGACATCAAAATGGTGACGGCGGTAGACAAGGCAACGATGCCGCGAAAGACGACGCTCATGGCATCGCCGTTGAAGCTACCCAAGAAGCCGATGGTGTTCGTGTTCCCCCATTGATAGTACAAGGCGACGATAGAGGCGAGTAGACCCGCGATCGCAATATAGGGGGTGAAGCGCGAGGAAGACCGTCCGATAATCAAGTCAACGACGAGAACTGCCAAAAGGGTGACAATTAAAATCCCCTCAGGCCAGATTGTTCCAGCATTCAACTGGGCTGCAAGTTCAGCAAAACTCATGAGATATATAGTTTTGGGTATTTAGGCAGAGAGACTGAGACTCTTAATATTATTTAATTTTATGGCGTTCGCGGTTGCTTGGATTATTGATAAGGGCGATCGCTTTTGGCGTAATGAACTCGAAAGACCCTAAGAACAAGGAAAAAAGACAGGAAAGAGGCGAACTGACTTGTCAGCGCAACGCGCGATCGCGCTGTCGCTAAAATCTCAGTATGGCGATCGCGTGTCTTCGATTCTGTAAGGATGACGCCATTGATTTTTTCGAGATTCTGCAAGGGCAAAAACCGATGGTACAGTCTTCTTGGGCTACTGTAACTGATGAAGAATTGATGCTCATCAGTTCTAAAAATCCAGATTTACAATTTGAGCGGAACGCTGACGGGTCATTGGTAATTATGCCGCCAACTGGAGGAATTTCTGGGAATCGAGAGGCGAAAGCAGTGGCTTATCTGCTGAATTGGGTGGAAACTCACGATTTAGGAGATGTTTTTGGTCCCAGTACGGGGTTCAAGTTAGCGAATACAGCGATTAAATCGCCGGATGCTGCTTTTGTTGCTAGAGGACGCTTGGCAGAAGATTGGGATCGGCAAGAAGATAGGTTTTTAAATTTGGCTCCCGATTTTGTTATCGAAATTCGTTCTAAATCTGATAGTTTAGAAACGCTCCAGGCCAAGATGCGCGAGTATATCGATAACGGAGTACGTTTGGGATGGTTGTTTGACCGTCAAAATCAGCAAGCTTGGGTGTATCGTCCAGATGGCTCAGTTACCCAATATCCCGCTACAGCGGTTTTGAGTGGTGAGGATGTGGTGCCTGGATTTACGTTACCTGTGCGGAGTTTGCTGTAAGCGCGATCGCGTTTGGAGAAATGAACCCCTAAGGAGCAAAACCCACATTTTGTAGAGAAGCGATTTCTCGCATCTGGAGAGGGTTTTAGGTTTGTACAGAAAATTCTTCAGGATCGATTCCCCAATTCGCCCAGCCAATCGCTTCACGCGCCGATTTCATATTAGGCGGAACGCGCAAGGCATGAATGTGTCCGGTACTGGGGCAAGTCATTTTTAATAAATATATTGGCTCTACATCGAGCTTATTATCTATTTTTAATAAGGTATATTCTTGCCAAGAATCTAATTTAGTTGCTTGCAATTCTTGGCAAATACGACTGTAGCCAATCCCCTGAATTAATACTCGTCGCAGTTCTGAGTTGTCTTCTTTTAAAAGCCATTGAGGTTGCCACTGACTTGGGTGTAATTTGCCGTATTCTTCTGGTAAGGTTACGCCGTGATAGGAGTAAAAATTATATCCATCAGCAAATTGAATTGCCGGTTCTCCTTCGGCATGGAGGCGATTTTGGCTATCGAAAGAGATTTTTATCGGGCGTTCGCTGACTATATTTTGTATGTCAAAGTGGCACCAAGTCCATCCTGAAAACCGTTGTAACTGCCAATAGGCTTGTCTTTGGGTGTCCGGATCAATGCAATTCAAGGCAGCAATAGACTTAACAGTTTCCCTTGCTGGTTGAAATTTAGAAGATACAGCTAAAATATCAATCTTTTCTGTAATTGGGCAGGTTTTCTGTAACAAAGTAACAGGATAATTCAACAAATTAAGGTGGAGTAAAGTATATTCTTCCCAAGAATCTATTTCAGTAGCTTGTAAGTCTTGTAAAAATCCACTAGCATCCTTGATGATTACTTGCTTGCATTCCGAATAAGTTTCTTCTAAAAACGATTCGGTTCTCATAGAGAATTGGATGGGACCTTCCACGCGATCGCGTCCGTTGGATTTAGCCTTATCTGTCTCAATATCCGTTGCTTTAATTAATTCCTGCCAGTTTAATTCAGGCTCTGGAAAGCAAACTGCTACTCCCGCAGAGACAGTGCAACGGCGGTCGGAATCCGGTACGTGTAGTAGCTTAGCTCCTTCCCTAAGTTGCTCGGCTAGTTGCATACAATCTTCTATAGAGGTTTCTGGCAGAATTACTGCAAATTCATCACCTCCTTTGCGGCAGGCTATCGCTGAGTTAGGAATATTTCTTTGTAAAAATCTCCCCAATTCTTGCAGTAAGATATCGCCTACTGAGAAACCAACCCAATCGTTGTACATTGCAAACCCATCGATATCTAGCAGAATTAGACCTAATAATTGCTGAGTTCCTTCTCGACACCCCTGCCATCGCAAGAATGCAAACATATAACGCCGATTAAATAAACCTGTGAGCGGGTCGCGAAATATTTGGTTAAATAGCAAATCATCAATCAGGAGCTGGTTCATTTATTCGGTGTAGGCTGCTTTTACCACTTCTGCGGCTTCTTCTCGGTCGATTGGTTCGGTGGAAAGCGCGATCGCGCTTTCCACGTCTCCCGATAAACTGGAATCAGCGCTTCTTGTGACGTAAGTTTATCAATCTTAATCTGCGACATATCGCCATCCTTGAGGCTCGTATTCCCGCTGAATTCGCACCATCCAGCTGCCTTGGGGAATAGAAATCGCGTTATGCTCCTCGTGGATTAAAGTTGCCGTCTCTGAGAAGACGCGCAGATAAAGCGTGCCATCTTTCTCGTATAGTTCCGCTTGTCCGTCGCTGATGCGGTGCTTGTGTCCCGTCACCTCGCCTTCGGCTAAAGTCAGGTGAGGGAGGGGTGGGGTTTCCCCGGCCTGAATTGCTTCGATTTGTCCAAGGGGGAGCAAAATCACATCGCCTTGTCGAATGGGTTGCATCGGTTCTCCTCCAAATGCTGCTAAGCTGTTTCAGCCTGATGTTGGCATCCATTCTGGCACAACTCCGAATAGAGGGAGGTCGCCATTGCAATCCTCCATAAGTTAAACATTGAGATAGCTTTAAATTAAGTCTGGCGCGAACAACTCTCTTGCGAGCGGCTCTAAAAAAGCGAGTTATCTTTGGGAGAGCGAATCGCCCCTAGATGCGATTTACCGCCATTCTTGGAATCGGCTCTCGTCAGGCTTGGTACGCCAGAATCGAGACTTCTGTCGTCGGTTTTCCGCATAAAATCCTCTCAATCGCTCTTGACATCTGACATAAAGTATTTAAATTAACTGTTCAGCCCATCTGCTATTTCTCCAAGCTCCCATGTCAACCCTCGTTATCGTCGAATCTCCCACCAAAGCACGCACCATCAGTAAATTCTTGCCTTCCAGCTACCGGGTCGAGGCGTCGATGGGTCATGTACGCGACCTGCCCCAATCCAGCAAAGAAATTCCCGAAGCCTACAAAGGGGAAAAATGGGCGCAGCTGGGAGTAAATGTGGATGCGGACTTTGAACCCCTGTATGTCGTCCCCAACGACAAAAAGAAGATTGTCACCGCCCTGAAAAACGCCCTGAAAGAGGCGGATGAATTGGTGTTGGCAACTGACGAAGACCGAGAAGGCGAAAGCATTAGCTGGCATTTGCTCCAGCTATTGAAGCCAAAGGTTCCCATCAAGCGAATGGTGTTCCACGAAATCACTAAAGAAGCCATCCGCGACGCTCTCAAGAACTGCCGAAATATCGATGAGCAGGTGGTTCGCGCTCAGGAGACGCGGCGGATATTAGACCGGCTGGTGGGATATACCCTGTCGCCGCTGTTGTGGAAAAAAATCTCCTATGGCTTATCGGCGGGACGGGTGCAGTCGGTAGCAGTGCGGCTCTTGGTAAATCGAGAGCGCCAACGCCGAGCCTTCCGCCAAGGCAGTTACTGGGATCTCAAGGCAAGCTTAAACAAAGACAAGACACCCTTTGAGGCGCGACTTATGGCTCTTAAAGGGACGAGAATTGCCACTGGCAGCGATTTTGATGAAGCGACGGGACAAATTATTGCCGGACGCAATGTGATTCTGCTCTCGGAAGCGGAAGCGAGAAGTTTAGAGGCGCGACTGGCAGATAAACCCTGGACGGTGAATGACTTAGAAGAACGTCCCGTTACACGCAAACCTTTACCTCCGTTTACCACTTCGACGCTCCAACAGGAAGCGAATCGGAAACTACATTTATCTGCCCGCGACACGATGCGAACTGCCCAGAGTTTGTACGAGCAGGGGTATATTACCTATATGCGGACAGATTCAGTGCATTTGTCGCAGCAAGCGATCGCTGCCGCTCGCAGTTGTGTAGAGCAAATGTACGGCAAGCAATACCTCAGTCCGGAACCCCGCCAATACACTACAAAGAGCAAGGGCGCTCAAGAAGCTCACGAAGCTATTCGCCCTGCTGGTAGCAGCTTCCGCACTCCCCAGGAAACCGGCTTAAGCGGTCGGGAATTTGCTCTATATGACCTGATTTGGAAGCGCACCGTCGCTACCCAAATGGCAGAGTCTCGCCAAACTCAAATTACCGTGCAGTTGCAAGTCGAAGATGCCGGTTTTCGGGCTAGCGGCAAACGGATTGACTTTCACGGCTTCTTACGCGCCTACGTGGAAGGATCGGACGATCCCCATGCAGCACTAGAAGACATGGAAGTGATTTTACCAACTCTCAAAAAAGGCGATCGCCCGACCTGCAAAAAGTTAGAATCCATCGGTCACGAAACTCAGCCACCAGCAAGATACACGGAAGCTTCTCTCGTCAAGACCCTGGAAAGCGAAGGCATCGGGCGTCCCAGTACCTACGCCAGTATCATCGGCACAATTATCGAGAAAGGCTATGCCCAGATGAGTGGCAACGCCCTCGTTCCCACCTTCACCGCCTTTGCCGTCACCAGTCTGCTAGAACAACACTTTCCCGATTTGGTCGATCCCAGCTTTACCTCCAAGATGGAGCAAACCTTAGATGAAATTTCCACTGGGGAAGCTAAATGGCTGCCATACCTGAAAAAGTTCTATTTAGGGGAAATGGGTCTGGCAACCCAAGTCAAGGAAAGGGAAAAGGGAATTGATGCCACATCTGCCCGTACCATCGAATTGGACGATCTCGGTGGGGCGAAAGTCCGGATTGGTCAATATGGCCCCTATATCGAAGCTGAAAATGACTCTGGGCCAGTGAAAGCCTCATTGCCTAAGGATCTGACCCCCTCAGACATCCATGCTGAGCTAATTGAAACGCTGCTACAGCAGAAAACAGAAGGCCCCGATAAAGTCGGCTTGCATCCGGAAACCGGCGAACCGATTTACGTGCTGATTGGCACTTACGGCCCCTACGTCCAACTGGGTGATGCCACAGAGGAGAACAAAAAACCCAAACGCGCCTCTCTTCCCAAGGGTGTCAATGTTGAGGACGTGACGCTGGATATGGCAGTTGGCTTGCTATCTCTGCCACGGACTTTGGGCATTCACCCAGAAACTAACGGCAAAGTCCAGGCAGGATTGGGACGCTTTGGCCCTTACGTCGTCCACGACCAAGGCAAGGAGGGCAAAGAGTATCGCTCTCTGAAAGCCGGTGATGATGTATTGACAATTGACATCGAACGTGCAATTGAGCTGCTAGCTGAACCGAAAAAGGGACGCGGCGGGACTCGCAGCAAGTCTAAGGCACCGTTACGAGAACTGGGGACTCACCCGACTGATGGGGAACCCGTGAATATCTACGATGGCCCTTATGGCCCTTACATCAAGCATGGGAAGACGAATGCTTCTGTGCCAGAAGGGGAATCTGTGGAAGGTTTGACGATGGAAAAAGCGCTGGAAGCATTGGCAGCGAAAGCGGGTTCCACAACAAAATCTAGTCGCAAATCCACTAAGAGTGGGACATCTGCCAAAAAGACCACAACTGGGAAGACAACCGCTAAAAAGACGACAGCAACCACTAGCACTAAGAAAAAATCTTAGTTTCTTGCCGGTGGCGGGAAGCGATCGCACTTCAATTTCGAGAAAAGAGCGATCGCTTCCCTTCAATAGAGTAGACCTCTTGCAAAAGTCGTCGCTGGGGTAATATGGGGTCTAAAATTAGGCGATTGCTAGCTGCCGGTCATAAGTTTTACTCATCTTACCTTTGACTGAGCCGAAGTTCATAATTGTACAGTCCGGCTATCAAATTAAACCTTAAACTGAATCTTTTTCGGCGATTTCTATAACGGTCAGCTAGAATCTTAAATATTTTCAGCTTTCGGTTAATATGTTCGCCAATTACTCGCTTCTTAGCCAATTCCCTATTTTTCTTTTTATCCGAAGAACTTAACTCCCCTTTCCTTGGCTTCTTTTGGGGGATTTTACTGTTGCTATGAATTTTTTGAATTCCTTGATATCCTTTGTCCGCTAAGCATTCAATAGTTTTGTTTAAGGGGATTTTGCTCTGTTTAAATAAGCGAAAGTCATGGATTTTTCCTTGGCCCTGCGCTATACAAATAATTTCTCCCGTTTTTTGATTGACTACAACTT